>CAYPJC010000084.1:0-2687 GCA_964410855.1 uncultured Flavobacteriales bacterium
AGACTTGAAGAAAGAAGCTGAGATTCAACGACAACGAACTTATGCTATTTTAGGAGGAGTTGGGTTTCTTTTCATGTTAGGATTGGCTTTCGTGCTATTTAGAGGGTATAAAAACAAACAAAAAGCGAACGAAATAATTACTGCTCAAAAAGAAGAAGTGGAGGAGCAAAATGAAATAATTGAAGAAAAAAATCGAGAGATTCTAGATAGTATAAATTATGCTAAAAGAATCCAAAATACGATACTCCCATCAGCAAAAACTTTAGCCAAAATTTTACCAAATTCCTTTGTTTTATTCCAACCCAAAGATATTGTTAGTGGAGACTTTTATTGGCTAGACCAAAAAGATGATTACGTTTATTTTGCTTCTGTTGATTGCACAGGCCATGGAGTTCCAGGTGCCTTAGTAAGTGTAGTTGGCCATAATGGTTTAAAACGAGTTTTGAATGAATTCAAAATTACTGAGCCAGCTAAAATGCTAGATAAATTAAATCAGTTGGTGGAGGAAACATTTTCACAATCCTCTGAATCCATAAAAGATGGGATGGATTTAGCTTTATGCAGACTTAACAGAGTAACCAATGAATTAGTTTATTCAGGAGCAAATAATCCACTTTATTTAGTTAGGGAAACAAAGCCAGATGAAGAAAGTAGTAATCTTCCTTCCTCAGCAAAATTAGCTCACTCAGGAGCAAACGAAAGAGCACTCTATGAGATTAAGGGCGATAAACAACCCATAGGTAAATATGATTTTAGAACTGAATTTAAAAGTCACCATATCCAATTAATTAAAGGAGATTCAATTTATATTTTTACTGATGGTTTTGCCGATCAATTTGGTGGCGAAAGAGGAAAAAAAATGATGTATAAACCCTTTAAGCGCTTAATTACAGAACTTTCAGAATTAAAAATGAAAGCCCAAGAAAAGAAGCTCTTTTATGCATTTGATAATTGGAAGGGCGAATTGGAGCAGGTTGATGATGTTTGCGTAATGGGTGTTAGAATTTAATTAACTCCATCATAATTTATATCTTCTAACAAAGACTTCAAACTACTATAAGTATTTTCTATTTTTTCACTGAGGCTTTCTGGGCCTACCCATATAACTTTTTCTATTCCTTCTTCTTTTTGTGGCACTAGCTTTTCATCTCCATGATAAGTCATTTTAAACCAATAAGTGTGCTTCAATACAATCTCCTCCTTGTGTTTATACATGTGAAAGGTGCTAGGTAATTGAGCCCCTAAGATTAAATTGGTTATTCCACACTCTTCTTCAACTTCGCGTAGAGCTGTTTCCTCAATACTTTCATAGCTCTCCATCTTTCCTTTTGGCAAATCCCACTTTCCCAATCGATGAATAAGTAATAATTGGTTTTTTAAATTTCTAACTATCCCTCCAGCTGCTTTGACAATTTTAAATTGTTTTTGAATGTTCTCCCAAAGGTTTAGCGCGTCATCTGTTACCAACAGAACATAAGTTGGATGGCTTTCAGTAAACAGCCAGTCGACAATTATTTCTACTTCAGCCTGATTTGCACCCTTAAAATAAAAAACCGAATCAAACTGTTGATTACTTTCTATCCTTTCTGTTATAGAAATTAGGTGGTCATTGATAAAAACTTGATACTTTTGCACCATGCAAATTAACGAAGAAACAGCTCACAGAGTAGCAGAATTTTTACTCCAAATAAAAGCAGTTCAGCTTAACAAAGCCGTTCCTTTTCATTGGGCTTCTGGCTGGCAATCGCCTATCTATTGCGACAATAGAAAAACACTTTCATACCCTAAAGCTAGAACCTACATTCGTCAAAAATATGTAGACGCTATTCAAGAGAAATTTGGCCAAGTTGATGTTGTAGCAGGTGTTGCTACTGGTGGCATTGCGCAAGCTGCATTAATAGCTCAAGAGCTTGAGTTACCCTTAGTTTATGTTAGATCTTCTACTAAAGATCACGGATTACAAAATCAAATCGAAGGAGTTATTGCACCTGGACAGCGTGTTGTTGTTATCGAGGACTTAATCTCAACTGGCATGAGTAGTTTAAACGCCGTAGAAGCATTAAGAAATGCAGGATGCTCCGTTGTAGGCATGATTGCAATATTTTCTTATGATTTTGAGATCGCTAGGTTGAACTTTGAACATTATAAATGCCCGCTTTTTACATTGTGTGATTACAATAGTTTAATTGACATCGCATTGGAAAAAGGTTATATTGAGAAAAATGAAATAGATTCATTAAAAAGCTGGAGACAAGATCCGGCAAACTGGAACATAAACGTATGACAATTATAGAGACAGAAAAGAAAATTTCTTCCAATTCAATTCAAAGTTTGTTTGACTTTCTAAGCGACATGAACAACTTCGAAAAATTAATGCCAGAAGGGAAAATTGAAAAGTGGGAATCTTCAGAAGGTCAGTGTGAATTCACCATTAAAGGAATGACTAGAATTGGATTAAAAAAAGAATCTGTCGAAAGCCCAAACAAAATTCTTATTTCTTCTTTTGGAAAAGTCCCGTTTACATTTAATCTGGATATTTTACTTGAAGAAAAAGATGCCAAAGAAACTGAGACTTGCATGGTATTCAAGGGAGATATTAATCCTTTTATGAAAATGATGGTTGAGAAACCATTGAAAAACTTTTTCAACATGCTTGTTGACAAAGCCTCTGAATTAAAGATTTAATC
>CAYPJC010000084.1:2697-8078 GCA_964410855.1 uncultured Flavobacteriales bacterium
GTCAAAAAACGGAAAACTAATGACAAGTTTCCGTTCTTTTATGTCATAACTTTTTAGCTTACCATTCTTATTAATTAGCAGCTTGCCTTCATTTGTAACACCAATAATTACGCCATTGAATGGTCCAAGCTTGTCTTCGAAATTTAATATTTTCCCATAGCCGTATAAAGATTCAACATAGTTTTCATTTAACTTCTTTTCATCATTTTTTAATAAAAAATAAGAAGATTTAATAGCGTTTAGAATTGATTTTAATTCCTCTGCGAGTTGAAAGTCCTTCTTTGCAATTAATTTCAATGAAGTTGCAGGCCGATTATAAGAATCAAAATTAAGTTGGTTTATATTAATCCCTATCCCAATAATTGAAGTCCCAATTGAATTGCCAATGATATTATTTTCAATTAAAATTCCAGCTATCTTTTGACCCTTAACCAAGATATCATTTGGCCACTTTATCGACACCTCTTTAACTGACAGACTGTCTAAATATTTTATTAGTCCTAAACTAATTGCCTTACTCAACTGAAATTGGTTATCTACTCTTAAGCCTGATTGGAGCAAAAGGCTGAATAATAGATTTTTACCGCTCTCAGATTCCCAACTTTGTCCGCTTTGACCCTTCCCTCTTTCCTGAAATTTAGAACTAAAAACAAGTCCTTCCTTAGCCTTTTTAGTAGTAAGAAATTTCCGGGCATAGATATTGGTTGACTCTAGAGAGTTAAATTGAATAATTTCAAATTGCAAATTACCTGAATTCATTTATTTAAAAGGGTTCAAAGCTACAAAGTAACAAATTTTAAAGGCCCTAAAATTCTTATTTTTGCACTTTAGCGGATATCATTTTATGACGAAAATTAAAAAGCAGCTTAAATCAGACGAATTGACAGATTTAATTGTCAAGGGCATTCAAGAAAAGAAGGGCCTAAACATTGTTCAATTAGACTTGAAGGGTTTAAGTGGAGCTGTCACAGACTATTTTATTGTTTGTGAAGCCAATTCAACTACTCAAATTGGCGCTATAAAAGATTCTATACAAGAGGAAGTTCAAAAAGCAAGTGGAGAAAAGCCTTGGCATGTTGAGGGAACATCAAACCTAGAATGGGTGTTAATAGATTATGTAAATGTTGTTGCTCATGTTTTTCAGCCAGAACAAAGAGAGTTTTACGATATTGAAGGACTTTGGGCAGATGCTAAAATCAAGAAAATTAAAGACAAATAAGAATATTAAAAGAAATGTCAGAAAATAATAAAAATAAACCTACAGTAAACAAAAAAGCAGCACCGAAAAGTAAAAAAGGTAGTGGAAAAGAAAATCCAAAAAAACCTTTCAATTTTTATTGGATATACGCCATTATTGGTGTCATTTTAATTGGGCTAAACTTGTTTCAATTTGGAGGCGGTGAGAAAAAGGTAGTATGGGAGAGGTTTGTAAACGACATGCTAAAGACCGGAGAAGTTTCACGACTTGTAATAGTTACTTCAGGAACAGAAACCCGAGCTGAAATATTTATTAAACCAGAAGCTTTAAAACAAGAGAAATATAAAGCAGTAAGAGAAAATAGCAGTAGCAGCCTAGGCAGTCGAAACCCACAATATTATATTAAGGTTGGCACAATTGATCAGTTTAAATCTGACTTAGACAGAATTCAAGACGAATTACCTCAAGAAAAAAGAATTTACCCTGAATATGAAACAAGAAACAATTGGGCAGGAGATTTAATTGGCTGGCTACTTCCTATTGCAATATTAGTTGGCTTTTGGATATTTATCATGCGAAAAATGTCTGGTGGAGCTGGAGGACCTGGAGGTCAAATCTTTAACATTGGAAAATCAAAGGCAACTTTGTTCGATAAAGCAAAAAATGTCAAAGTTTCATTTAAAGACGTAGCAGGGCTAGAAGAGGCAAAAGCAGAAATTGAAGAAATTGTTGAATTTCTTAATAACCCAAGTAGGTATACAGAATTAGGTGCTAAAATTCCAAAAGGAGCCTTATTGATAGGACCTCCTGGTACCGGAAAAACTTTATTAGCTAAAGCTGTAGCAGGTGAAGCTCAAGTTCCATTCTTTAGCCTATCTGGCTCTGATTTCGTAGAAATGTTTGTTGGTGTAGGTGCGTCAAGAGTTCGTGATTTATTTAAGCAAGCTAAAGAGAAAGCTCCAGCGATTATTTTCATTGATGAAATAGATGCTATTGGTCGTGCTAGAGGCAAAAATATTGCCCAAGGTGGAAATGATGAAAGAGAGAATACATTGAACCAACTATTAGCAGAGATGGACGGATTTGGAAGCAATACCGGAGTTATCCTTTTAGGTGCAACAAATCGAGCTGAAGTATTAGATCGTGCTTTACTAAGACCTGGTAGATTTGATAGACAAATTCACGTTGACCTTCCTGATTTAAAAGAGAGAATACAAATCTACAAAGTTCACGTAAAACCACTCAAGGTTGATGCTTCTGTTGACATTGATTTTTTAGGAAAACAAACCCCAGGATTTTCTGGTGCAGATATCGCTAACATCTGTAATGAAGCAGCACTTATTGCAGCAAGAAAGAAAAAGAAAAAGATAGGACAGCAAGATTTCCTAGATGCAGTTGACCGTGTAATAGGCGGTTTAGAAAAGAAAAACAAAATTATAACAAGCGAAGAGAAAAAAATTATTGCCTTTCATGAGGCAGGCCATGCAGCAGTCAGTTGGTTGGTTAGATATGCCTCTCCCTTAGTTAAGGTTACAATAGTGCCAAGGGGAAAATCACTAGGTGCTGCATGGTATTTGCCTGAAGAACGTCAAATCACAACAACCGAACAGATGATTGATGAAATGTGTGCCGCTTTAGGTGGAAGAGCCGCAGAAGAAGTTATATTTGGTAAAATATCTACAGGCGCTTTGAGTGACTTAGAAAAAATTACGAAACAAGCCTATGCCATGGTTTCTGTTTATGGCCTAAATGAAAAAATTTGAAATATTAGCTTTTACGATTCAAGCGGACAAAGTGAATACAGTTTTAGTAAACCTTACAGTGAAAAAACTGGTCAAATAATTGATGAAGAAGTAAGTAAACTAGTTGAATCTGCATATAAAAGAACCAAGAAAATCCTAACAGATAATAAAGATAAACTTGAAAAACTAGCAAATTTATTACTTGAAAAAGAAGTTCTTTTTAAAGAAGATTTAGAGAAAATTTTTGGAAAGAGAAAGTTCAGCGAAAAAAGTAGAACTGATCAGTTAATGGATGAAAACCTAGAAAACAATAAAAAACAAGCAAAAAAATCATCAAATGGGAGCCAAATTAAAGATTGGCAGCCCGAAGAAGCTTCCTTAAAAAATGGCAGTAAAAAGGAAACAAAAACTCCAAAGCCTAAAACAAGCTCCGCAAAAGATAATATCATCAAGGATGTAAAAGAAAAGAAAGCTTAATTTTTAATTATACTTTTACGTGATGTCTTCTGCTTGGATAAAAGTATATAGCACTGAACTATTATTTCGAGCCGAAATGATTAAGGGCATGTTAGAAAATGAGCAAATTAAAACTTTCTTGATTAATAAAAAAGATTCGATGCAAACCCATTTTACAGTTGGGGAAGTAGAACTTTTTGTTTATGATGAGAATGTTATAAAGTCGAAACATCTGATTTCAAAATTGGAAGAGTGAGTAATTTTGCAGAACGTACGCTAACTGCTATTCTATTTGTAATTGTTCTCTTGGGTTCGATTGTTCAGAGTGAATTTGCCGCCTCAATCTTATTCTTTGTAATTATTCTTCTTTGTCAAAGAGAGTTTTATAATTTCTTTAACCCAACTGACATTAAACCTCAGAAGTTAGTTGGGATAATTGGAGGACTAAGCTTCTTTTCGCTCTCTGTGGCAGCATCACAAACTGGTTTGACTGGAGAAACTCTTTTTCTAATAACTCCAGTTATCTTTCTAATTTTTATAATCGAATTATTTAGAAAAAGACCTCAGCCAATTCCAAATATCGCTTTCACTATATTAGGAATAATATACATTGCTGTGCCTTTTACTTTGCTACATGAACTCTCTTATTTTAGCAATACAGGGTTTGGAAATAACTACAATTATGAGGTTCTCATGGGTTTCTTTTTTATACTTTGGGCGAATGACACAGGAGCTTATTTAGTCGGACGATCAATTGGGAAAAATAAATTATTTGAACGAATTTCACCAAAAAAAACATGGGAAGGTTCCATAGGTGGTGCAATATTGGGCTTAATAGTTGGGTATTGCAACTTTTTACTTTTTCCTGCTATTAGCTTACCCATTTGGCTAAGTATAGCAGCTATTATTGTAGTTTTTGGATCCTTAGGAGATTTGGTAGAATCACTTTTTAAAAGGAGCATGAATATCAAAGATTCTGGAAAATTATTGCCTGGTCACGGCGGAGTATTAGATCGCTTTGATGGTATTTTTATAGCCGCCCCTTTGGTTTACACCTTTTTAAAGGTTCTAAGTATTTGGTAATATGCTAAAAAAGATTACTTATTCATTATCATTAGCTTCTTTTCTCTTGGTTTCTTGTGGATCAGTCGAACCAAAAAAACCGCACATCAATACCTCAGAAGTTGAATCCGATTCAAGCTCAATTCTTAATGTGAAACCATTGAGCACAGAAAAAACACACGAAGGCGGAGTAGATGAGACTCAGAAGATATTTAAGTTGAACAATTCTCAGGAAAATCCTTAAACTCACCCTAAACGAAACTGGATTGATGCTCTAAAGTATATCGAAATGCATTTACATCCAAGCTTTTTGATAACGCTTAGGCTAAAAAATCGTAGGGAATAAATGGCTAATTACTTCCGAACAGCACCGAGCCATAACAAATTTAAAAGTAACGCTTATGGCGGACTTTCAAAAACCCATTGAACTTAGATAACCAACTCATACCCAATGCTTTTAGCTGTTGTTGGTGGTTGGTGAAATTATTTATATTCAGACAATATAAAAGTCAATTCATCAAATATTGCTATGATTGCAGCATTACCTAGCTTATTTTCTTTATGAAAAATTAAGCTAGAATAGTATATTGGTTCTGCGGTTGTAAATTGATGGTCTAACTTTACAATTGAATCTTGCAATTTGCTATTTTCAAACCATGTGTTAAAAAGTCTATTTCGTAATAGATGTTTAGAATCAGTGGAATCACAAGTGTAAATTAATATACGATTTTGACTTTTAAAAAAGTGTTTTAGAACTGCTTCAATTGTTAGTGCAATTTCTGCATCTCTTTTACCTGTCCCAATTTTGGTTTTATTTATAACTATATTATAAATTTCAAACGATTCCAATTGCGTAGATGAAAATACAGAACTCCCGTCAGTAAATAAGACTTCATACTGTGCTCCAGTGTCGGTAGAAAAAT
>CAYPJC010000085.1:0-8022 GCA_964410855.1 uncultured Flavobacteriales bacterium
TACGGGCATATTCAGTTAAAGAAATGAATGAACTTGTAAATAATTTGAAAAAAAGATAAATTTAATTGGAAAATCTGACGAATAAAATCTGGTACAGGAGTAGTAATGTATCTAATTGGAACGAAAAAAGAATAAAATACGACTTGGCTTGGCTAAGTGGTAAACTGAAAGTTCATAGCTTTGAAATCCCGCACATACGCATAGCAGGGGCGTTACATCGTTTATTTTGAAGACTCCAAGCATTCAACCCATATCTTTCCAAGAAGTTTTAGCTAAATTGATGCGTTATTGCAGCTATCAGGAACGCAGTGAATGGGAGGTTCTTAATAAGGCGAAAGAATATGATTTAACAGAGTCTGAAAATGAACAGCTTATTGCTGTTTTATCAGAAGAAAATTTTATTAATGAAATGCGATTTGCAAATGCTTTTGTTCGCGGAAAAGTTAAAGTTAAAAAATGGGGCCTATTTAAAATTAAGCAAGGCTTAATCGCTAAACGGGTTCAAAGTCCAATCTTATCTAAAGCCTTAAAAGAGATAGATTATGAATTGTATCTCAAAAATTTAAAGCAGTTGTGTAAATCGAAAAAGGAAGAATTGAGCAACACCACAGCCGACAAAGCTAAATTATATCGCTATTTGCTATCAAAAGGGTATGAAAGTGACTTAGTTTTTAAATCTATTAATGGCGAAGATTAATAAACCTTTTGTTTCTCAATCATCCGGATACCCAGAACTCCATCCGAGAAGGATATTGCCATAAAGGCGTTTCCATCAATTTCTATATCTTCTGAGAGCTTAATAGTTCGGACGTTTTCATATTCATCGTATTTATTGTCTTCAAGTATATAAATCATGCTTCCTTTGGAAGAGCTGAAATTAATTATTCGATAGGTTTCAAGATAAGCATCGCTTTTAAAGCTGTAATTAATTCCGAGAGCAAATAATAGCATAATTGGTGAGAATCCTAAGAAGTTAAGAAATATGTATTCATAGTAACTCATCTTTAGCTTTTTTCGATAGATTCTAATGGGTACTAAAAAAGTGAGTGCAAGGAAAAAACAGAAAAGCTGAATAAATTGAAAAACACTTAGGACGAAATATGAATAATTTGTCAGTAAAAAAATGCCACTTAGAAAATAAATAACTACGGCCCAAGCAATAATTACTGGCATGTAGTCTTTCTTTGGAAAATTTAGCTGATTAAATAAATTCTCCCTGTGATTAGTTGTAATTGAGTTTTTTCCTTTTGGATTCATAAATGTTTCATCAAATAGGAATAGAGCAAGACCATTGTTTTGATGTCGTATTTATGAACTGTCTCATTAGGCATGTGAACATTATCTTCAGGGGCTCCAATAAAACACCAATCCATAGGGTATGGGCTTTTTTGTAGCGCATTGCCATCACTACCACCTGCACTTTCAACTTCCAATTGAAAATCGATTTCCGAATCTTTTGCTAAGTCAATGATCTTATTAATGTATGACCGCCTTGGTATCCCTGAATCGCGCATAGAAATTGCAACTCCTTTGCCATGATTCACGCCTTCTGTCACCCAAGTGATATCAGCAATCAACGATTGTCTAATGCTATAGTTCTCATATAAATGCTTGGCAAGGTAGCCCACACTTCCACCACCAACTTCTTCCCAACACGAAAAGGCAATAGCACCATTTTCTAAATCTTCAGCGACTTTTAATGCGGCCCATATTCCTAATCTATTGTCTAAATAACAGCTTTCGACAAATTCTTCGGTTTCGATGAAATTCTGCTTGTAGGTCAAGGTCGTTCCTCTGTCAATAATTCGGTCAAATTTTAATACTGTTTGTAGTCTTTTTTGATCCTCTGATTCGTCCTCTATCTCGTAATGAAGTTTAGCTTCGATTTTTCCTTTTGAATCTTCACCAACTAGGATAGTACCTTCTTCAGCCTTTGGCCCTCCAATTTTTAACAATTGATTATTGTATCCGATAGAATAACCTACGGAGTCCATGTGAGCATAGATTGCTGTTCTTGGCTTTCCGAAAATTAAAATCAAACAATCTTGGAAGTCTTCTCCATGAATTAACTGTGGTTTTACTTTCCAAGAAGAGCTTTTTGAATTCACATAATCAATTAAGAATTTTTTAATTGTCAACTCACTTCCGGAGGGAGCATGTAGAGAGCATAATTCTTTTAGTAATTCAATATCTTTTAACTTCATTGAGCGAAGTTAATTGAATTCTAAATATTTTTTGGCTTAGAGTTTACAGCATTATGAAGTAGGATAACATTCTCTTAGATAGACTAATTATGAGTCTTAAGCTTTCCCACAAATAAATGTCTATTTATTTTAACTTCTTCATCTAGAATGTAATCGAAATACTTAGAGAAGGCTGTTTTAAACCAATCTAAAGTATAATAAGATGGCACTGGTGGAGTTTTCTCCAAATCACCACTATATAACCCTAATGGCATAAATTCTACTATAACGTATTTTTTAGTGTGACTTTCTAACATTTTAAAAATGTGATTCAAACTAATTTCTTGAGTTAGGTGCAAATGATGCGTAACTGCTAAAGCCATCACCACATCTCCACTTATCCGTTCTCTTATGGGACGGTCACTAATTCTTCCGTTAAGCCTAACGAAATCATAAACCATAGGTAACACATTTGCTGAACCTTTATTGATGGTGTAAATGTCATCTACCGCATTTTTATCATAATCAGTGGCGATTACCTTATTTATCTGCGTATTTTCTAAAACATAATTCGCAAACTTACCTTGGTTGGAAGCAAGCTCTACAAGACTTTTTGCATCGCTAAGATTGTTTTTAATGACAGTTGTAATGCGTTGGAATCTTTCATCCGACTTTAGGTCTATATTGTTGTGGTAATCTTGCCAATAAGAATCAAAATTACTTTTCTTGATACTCCCGATTAATTTGTAGGCTTTTCTTAATGAATACCTATTCTGAAAGCTCTTTTTAAAAGCCAAGATATACTTGCCGAATTTATGTTTACCAAACTTTTCGACAACTCGATAGTGACGCGCTGCAGCCAAATGTCGCGCATTATAGTATATTTTATAAACTAAATTTAGAGTTCCAAAAGAAAAAAGGTTAAAATACCTATACCTTAGTTTGAAAAAGTCTTTTTCGTTGTAATAACCATGAAATAGTTGAATGCTTTGGGGTAGATCTGAAAATCCCTTGCTGTAAAGGAATAATGGGATGTAGAAAGAATTATAAAAACTCAAATAACCTGACCATAATTTACCATCAGCCTTATCTCTTTTAAAAAACCCTCCTAAATCGATATATTTCGGAACTCCCATGTCAAACACTACATTATGTGAGTGAACATCAAAGAGCACAAAATCATATGTGTTGGCGATTTTATTAATGTCTAAGATAGTAGTTGCAGCATCTTTTAACATGTTAAATGACCATTCATAGGAATAATTCCAGTCTGGTATATTCTTATGCTCAATTACGAGATCGTATCCTTCAATTTTTACATCAGTAATCCAAGAATCGATGATTAAATTCTTTTCGATTAGTTCAGTCATCAATCCTCCCTCAAACATTTCAAGAACCTGTTCCTTGTGTGATTGATTAATTCCCCTAAATACTCTATTCTCATTGAAGTATACAGTACCCACACCATCAACTGAAAATGTTACTGTTTTCAAGTCTTTGATTTTTAATTCCTCTGTAATTGGTGGTTGAACCATGTCTAAAAATTAAATTTTTATGCTGTAAAATTAACCTTTGTTGCAATCATACTTCGAAGAAAATACTTTTTTCATCAAAGTAATTCTTCGCTTTCTATAAATAATAATTGGTCAAAACGAATAGCTCCCATTATCAGCTATAGTATTTTGATAAAAAGATCAAATATTAATACTAAGAGTTCAACATTACGGGCATAACAAGCATTAGCACTTTTTCATGTGCGTCATTCCCACTTGCTGGAGTTAAAATACCTGCTCGATTTGAAGCCGACATTTCAATATGTACCTCATCTGTATCTAAGTTGCTTAGCATTTCTATTAAGAAGCGAGAATTGAAACCAATTTCCATATCCTCACCTTCAAATTGGCAAGTCAATCTTTCGCTGGCGTCATTGTTAAAGTCTACATCCTCTGCAGAAATATGCAATTCGCTGCCATTAATTTTTAGTTTTACCTGATGTGTGGTTTTACTTGAAAATATACTAACACGTTTTATGGAGTTTAATAGTGAAACTCTATCAATCGTTAATTTGTTTGGATTTTCTTTTGGTATTACAGCATCGTAATTTGGATATTTCCCATCAATTAGTCTGCAAATAAGCTTAGTGCTTTCAAAAACAAAGGATGCATTTGTTTCATTAAACTCAATTTGAACCTCTTCGTCAATTGAACTTAAGATGTTCTTTAAAAGGTTTAATGGCTTTTTAGGCATAATAAATGTAGCCGTTTTAGATGCCTTAGCATCTGATCGGCTATATTTAACAAGCTTGTGAGCATCAGTAGCCACAAAAATTAATTCTTCTTTAGACAATTGGAAATAAACGCCAGACATAACAGGCCTTAAGTCGTCGTTTCCGCTTGCAAAGATTGTCTTTTCAATAGCATTAAATAATAATTCGCCTGCTACTTTAAGCTTTGAAGGAGATTCTACTTCAGGAGTTTTTGGGAACTCTGCACCATCTTGTCCACTTAATCGATATTTACCATAATCTGAACTAATTTCAATACCGAAATTTTCTTGATTGATAGAAAATGTAAGTGGTTGATCAGGTAAAGACTTTAGCGTATCTAAAAGCAGTTTGGCAGGAATCGCAATAATTCCTTCTTCTTTCGATTCAACAGCGATTTTGGTAACCATGGTGGTTTCTAAATCAGAGGCTGTCACATTTATCTCATTTTTATTTATCTCAAAAAGAAAATGATCTAGAATAGGTAAGGAGTTATTGCTATTAAGAACACCACTGATGTTTTGCAATTGATTTAGCAAAGACGAGCTAGATACAATAAATTTCATGTCAACTATTTATTAAGTAAGGTCAACAAATTTATAGTATTTGAGAGGTGAAACCTCTAGGTGGGTAGATTTACTTTTCAACAGTTGTTGATGAAATAAAGTCTTCAAATTGAGGCACTAAGGGATCAAAGGTTAGATTTTGAACGATTGGGTGAATTTCTTTACCTAATTCTGAAGTGAATGCATACATCCTTTCAGGATGATAGGAGATTTCTTTGCCCAGATAAGTTGAGTTTAGAACTATTGGTATATCGAAAGTTTTCATCTCAATCTTTTTTCCGTCAGCCATGATAATTTCAATTTCATGCCTCGGAAAAGAACTGTAAATGGAGTCAAGTTCTTGTTTAGAAGTCTTTAAATCGATGTATTCATAAAATACAGCTGAGAAATTTTTGAAGTATGGAATAGCCAATTCTGCGGGCATTTTAAATTCTTCGTTAGTTTTTAAATTAGTCATTAGGAATTCGTCTGCTGAATTTTTATCAATTCTAAAAGAAGTAGCTGTATCGTATCTATGGGTTACTTCAATGCTTTTTATTTCTTGAGGATTAACCTTCATCATTTCTCTGCTTTTCCAAAGTGTTGGATCTAAAAAGAAGCGTGAACTTAAATAACCTCTTTCGGCAATAAGGTGGGTTACAAATGGTTTTGATGATTTTTTCCCATCTTCTTCTAACAACATATATGTTCCAGTTCTTCCTGGGCTTGCATCTCCGATATACCAAGTTTTCTTAGGGTTCTTACCACCGTCGTAAAATTCAACTTTCGTGGAACCAGAAGCCAATCTTTTTACAACCCATTCAAAAGTCTCTTTAGATACAGGGGATTTTACTTCAATGTCATGAAGTGTTATTAAGATTAATTCTACAGCATCTGTTCTAGCCGGATATTTATTGTTGACTATCCATATATCTGAATTTCTTCGGCTGATAAGTACCTGCTTTCCATTTGGTTGACTTATGAAAAATTGATCTATTGATGCAGTGTCCTTTATGGCAAATTCTTTTAATTCTTCGTTAGTATTTATATCTCCTTGATTAAAAATCAGGAAGTAAGCCAAAACACCCAAGGCCAATAAAATAAATAATCCAATAGCGTTTTTCATCTGTTTTTTAAACTGTGTATTTCTTTTTTCTAATATAATTAACAATAAAGCCAATCAGTATTACCAGTAAAATAGGTAAGGCTGTAGTCAATAATTGAATTTTAAATCTATTTTCATCAACTAATTGTGTGTTGAGCAAACGAATTTTAAAACTTTTATTATTTGAAAGTATCAAATCAGAATCGTCGATCAAAAAGTTTATTGCATTTGTGAAAAATTGCTTGTTCCCATAAACTTGTTTGGTGTACCTATCAAATCCCAAAGAATAAAACTCATTTGTTGATTTGTTATACTGATTACGTATAATGCTCTCGTCTGCTATAAATAATTGTTGAGTGGGTTTACTTTTTTCCTTGAATTGAATTTCACCTGAGTTTAAGATGTTTGGCGTTAGCCTGCCAGTAAATACTGATTGAAATTCACCTTCAACTAAAACACCAACTGGAATATTCTTCATTTTAAACTGGTCAACAGGGGGATCGTAGCTAAGCATATTGAGGCTAACCCTTGTGGGAGCTTTAACTAGTTTCGTATTCTCAGATGTTGATAGAATAACAGTTTTCTTTAAGTCGTTATTTCCTACCAAATCAATACTACTTGCGAATTCAGCTTTTACAACATCTAAATTTTTGTTGATTGGATGATTGTTTTTAGAAAAAAGTAAGGGGTAGAATAACCAAGGGTATAGTTGAGTCTGGGCTTGATTTCCAAATTGACCACTTGCAACAGGAATTGGTGCAGCTCTAAGATCTTGTATTAAATCATTGTTAAATCGAACACCATACTTAAATAGTTGATCTGATAAGTTTAACTCTTTTGGAACTGCAAGGATAGTATAATTGTTTTGTGCATTCAAGCTGTCTAAATTGGCTTCGACCACATCTAATAGCCAGATAACTTTGCCACCATGCATTATATATTGATCAATAATGAATTTATCTTTTTTACGTTCACTGCCGCACAGGCAGCTTAGAATTTATCTTTTTCATTAAATATTGAGTCAGGGCCTGCAATAACAATGGCGTCAAAAAGATTGCTTACAGTCATCTCACTGCTATCTTTCCCAGTAAATGTTCTGCCGGAAAGACTTCCAATATTACCATCAATTTTTACTCGTTCAACGTCGTAAAACTCTCTCAGACTTCCAACAATATCAGCTGTTTCATACTTGTCGAGCTCACCATGACCTTCAATAAAAGCTATTTTTTGGACAAAAGGGGTTGTTATTTTTTTAATCGCAAAAGCCAATTCATATTCTAAACTTTCAATAGATTGATTTAATACAACTTCTGGTGGAGCACCATATTGACTCTTAAGCAATTGTAAAGCAATTTCTGTTTCCTTATAACTTACAATTGCTCCTGGCCAAACAACTTTTTTAGAAATGCCATCATCATCCTTAATGTTTAAATCGGTAGGCCTTAGGCCTTTGTCGTACAAGTTTTTGTAAACTTGATTTCGTTCTTTAGTGTTAGGGCTTGACGAAGGATTGATAAATTCAAAACTGATATTTCCATTGGAATATGCTTGGAATTCATCAAGCATTTCTTTTGTTTCATTTCTCAATCTTTTAAATGAAGCTGGAAAGTTTCCCTCCAGGTACACGGTTATTAGCAAGTCTTCTTCGATTGAAGCAATTAGCTCTTTTGTAGGTTCAGAAATAGAATACCTCTTTTCTGAAGTTAAATCCAAACGAAAGAATATTAAAGATGCAATTAGATTAATAAGCACTAAAATGCCAAGACTAATTATAAAACCAAATATGTCTTTCCTTTGAGCTTTATTCATGACCATTTTCTAGCACTGAGCTTTAGTTTAGTAAGCATGAGAAAAAACGCAATGAGCGAAATAAAATAAATTGAATCTCTACTGTCAATTACTCCTCTGCTCATAGAAGAGTAATGT
>CAYPJC010000086.1:0-7993 GCA_964410855.1 uncultured Flavobacteriales bacterium
AATCAATTGGTTCAGTCCAATTTAATTTAAAAACTAAGTCATTTTGAGCATAAATATATTGACCCCCAATTGAAAATATAATGAGCAGAAAAATTCTTTTCCTTAGTTTAGAAGTCATTTTTATTGATTTAGAGACAAATATGAACGACAAATTTATCTAAATATTGCATTCTCTTTTTTATTAATTTAATAACAAATAAATAATAATCTAGTTTAATTATATTTGCGTTTATGCTGAATTTTTTTGTTGAGTGAAGAAGGGATATCTATACACCATATTTTCAATATTTATTTATAGTTTTTGTTTTGGTCAAGATCCTACCTTCTCACAATTCTATTCAAACCGCCTATATCTAAATCCAGCCTTTGCTGGAACAGCTAAATGCCCCAGACTTACGCTTAATTATAGAAACCAATGGCCAGATATAGACAATAGCTTTGTAACCTACGCAGCTAGCTTTGATAAACAAATAGACGCAATAAAAGGTGGTTTAGGTGTTCAAATCATGTCTGACCAAGCAGGGGAAGGGGCTTTAAATACTACATCTGCTTCTTTGATGTACTCTTATCAGTTTAGTATCAACAGAAATTTTTCGGTAAGAGCAGGATTTCAAGGCACAATTGTTCAAAAATCTCTTGATGTTAGCAAATTAACGTTTGGGGACATGATAGATGCTAGAAGAGGTTTTGTTTATCAATCTCAAGAGCAAATTAATTCTGACAATGTTATATATCCAGATTTCTCATTTGGTCTCTTAGGTTTTTCGAAAAAAACTTATTTCGGAATTGCAGTTCACCACTTAACAGCGCCTGATGAAGGATTTATTGATGTAGCAGAATTACCGAGAAGATTTACGGCCCACTTCGGTGCAGTGCTGCCAGTTGGAATTAGAAATGAAGATATGACTTGGTCGCCAAACGTAATTTTTCAAAGCCAAGAACAATTTAATGAACTTAGTTTAGGTTTATACGTAACTAAGGGACCATTGGTCTTAGGACTATGGCATAGAGGATTGGGAACAGAAGGAAGAAACGATGGATTAATAGCACTTTTAGGTATAGAAGTTGATGACTATAAAATTGGGTATAGTTTCGATTATACAACAAGTACATTAATTAGCCAAACTGGAGGTTCGCATGAAATTTCGTTTGGTTACACATTCCCATGTAGACCTAAAAAGGTGAGATTTGAGACAATAGTTTGTCCATCTTTTTAGTTATAAACTTATTTCTTTATTTTTGGAAGTCTTATTTAACACACTTTGTGATGAAAAATTTAAATACAATCATTTATACCAGCCTTTTAGGAACCATTCTAATGTTTGGATCTTGTGCTAAGGAAACTTCAAGTACAACTGGCTGGAATTATAATGATTCAGATAACGGTGGATTTGAAAAATCACCATTTTATGAACAAGAAACAGGCCCAGGCTTAGTTTTGATTGAAGGTGGTAGATTTACCATGGGTAGATCTGAACAGGATATTTTCTATGATTGGAACAATGTTCAACGAACAGTTACAGTATCTTCTTTTTATATGGATGAAACAGAGGTTAAGAATATTGATTACAGAGAATACCTTTATTGGACAAAACGTGTTTTTGGTGATGATTATCCAGAAGTATATAAGAAAGCCTTACCTGATACATTAGTTTGGAGAAGCAAATTGGCTTTTAATGAACCTTATGTAGAATACTACTTAAGACATCCAGCATACAATGATTACCCAGTAGTTGGAGTAAGTTGGTTGCAAGCTACAGATTACGCTGCTTGGAGAACCGACAGAGTGAACGAAATTATTTTGATTAGAGAGGGTCTATTTGAGAACAACCCCAATCAATTTAATGAAGACAATTTTAATACCAGAGCATATCTTAATGGCCAATATGAGAGTGGAAAAAGAGTAGATGGCTTGGCTGATTTAGATCCAAACAAAGAAACTAGGAACGTAAGAATTGAAGATGGCATCTTACTTCCTGAATATAGACTACCTACCGAGGCAGAGTGGGAATATGCTGCAATGGGCTTAATAGGGAATACCTATGAAGAATTAATTGTTGAACGAAAATTCTACCCTTGGAATGGGCATGGTGTTCGTAATGCAGATAATAAATATTTAGGTCAAATGCTTGCTAATTTCAAAAGAGGCAGAGGAGATAACATGGGAGTTGCAGGAGCATTAAATGATAATGCAGAAATTACAGCTCCTGTTTATTCTTATTGGCCAAATGATTACGGTTTGTATAATATGGCTGGAAATGTAAGCGAATGGGTAATGGATGTTTATCGACCAATGACAATGCAAGATGCAGATGACTTCAGGCCATTTAGAGGTAATGTATTCCAAACATTAGTTAGAGATGAAGAAGGTTATATTGCTGAAAAAGACAGTCTGGGGAAGTTAAAGTATAGAGAAGTAAACGCTGAAGATGACAATCTTGCTCAAAGAAGAAATTACAAGAAAGCTGATGTGATTAACTATGAAGATGGTGATTTACAATCTTCATTAATGTATGATGACGCTGAAGGGTATGCTGGAAAAAATGGCACTGACGCTATGTATCAATTTGGACAGACTTCTTTAATAAGTGATAGAGCTAGAGTTTACAAAGGTGGCTCTTGGAATGACAGAGCTTATTGGATGACTCCAGGAACAAGAAGATTTTTAGCTGAAGATCAAGCATCACCATATCTTGGCTTTAGATGCGCAATGATTAGAGTTGGTAGTCCAACTGGATTAGGCTATTAAGAACTAATTGTTAAAACATACTTTAAAGCCCGTTCCAAATTTGGAACGGGCTTTTTATTTTAGCTATTATGAAATCGACCACTACAGAAGAGCTCTATTCAATTTTTTTAAAGCACAAGGAAATATCTAAAGATAGCAGAGAAATAAAAAAGAACTGCTTGTACTTTGCACTGAAAGGCGATAATTTTGATGGAAACAAGTTTGCTAAAAAGTCAATTAGCAATGGAGCAGCATTTGCCATTATCGATAACATTGAGTTAGCTGGCTATCCCAATATGATTTATGTCGGTGATGTATTAAAATCTCTTCAGGACTTAGCGAATTTTCATAGAAAAAAAATGAAAATCCCTGTACTGGCCATTACTGGTAGTAATGGAAAAACAACAACTAAAGAACTCATTGCTTCTGTTCTAGAGAAGAAATATTCAATTCTGATTACTGAGGGCAATTACAACAATCACATTGGTGTTCCACTTACTCTTCTCAAACTCAGGAACAATCATGAGTTAGCCATTATTGAAATGGGAGCTAACCATCAAGGGGAAATAAATGCATTGTGCGACATTGCTAATCCAAATTATGGACTAATTACTAATATAGGTAAAGCCCATTTAGAAGGTTTTGGTGGTATTGAAGGAGTAAAGAAAGGAAAGGCTGAATTATATCGATTTATTCAGAAAAGAAAAGGTACTATTTTCATAAACTCAGATGACCCTGTGCTTGTTGAGCTAGCAAATGACTTAGCAAGAATAACTTATGCAACCAAAAAGGCTTATTGCAATGGGAGTCTTACACAGACGCACCCCCATTTAAAAGGCGAATGGAGTTGCAATAGCAAAATAGGAAAATTTAATTCTAATTTATACGGCGATTATAATTTCTATAATATTTTGGCTTCAATCTGCATTGGAAATCACTTTAAAGTAGAATCTAATTTAATAGATGATGCAATAAATGAATACTCTTCAACGATCAATCGATCTCAGATAGTTGAAAAAGATGGTGTTAAAATATTCCTTGATGCATATAATGCTAATCCAAGCAGCATGAAATTAGCACTAGAAAATTTCTCTAATACTAAGGGTGATTTTAAAGTGGCTTTATTAGGAGACATGTTTGAATTAGGAGAAGATAGTAGTCAAGAACATAAGCGAATAATCGAGCAGGTATTAGATGACAAGTCAATCAAAGAGGCAATCTTAATCGGAAGAATCTTTTTTGAGAATCAAATTTCCTCAGATAAGCTTCAGTATTTTAAAACTACCTCAGAAGCAAAAAAATTATTCATTACAAAGGCTGAAAAAAAGGGAACTATCTTTTTGATTAAAGGGTCAAGAGGCATGGCCTTAGAAAATATTTTAAACTAAAAAGGGATTAGTTTCATTCAACTAATCCCTTTTTAGTTGTTGTATAATACTAATCGCTAAGAACCGCTCGAGAAATAACAATTTTCTGAATTTCTGTTGTTCCTTCATATATTTGGGTGATTTTAGCATCTCGCATCAATCTTTCTACATGGTATTCTTTTACAAACCCATAGCCCCCATGAACTTGCACTGCTTCGATAGTTGTATCCATGGCCACTTTTGAAGCAAAGACTTTAGCCATAGCAGAAGCCGTATCAAAATTTTCTCCCTTATCCTTCAAACTAGCGGCTTTAAAACACAATAAACGTGCTGCTTCAATTTCAGTGGCCATATCAGCTATTTTAAATGCTATTGCTTGATGCTGATTAATAGGTTTACCAAAAGTTTCTCTTTCCTTAGAATATGCAATTGATAATTCCATAGCACCAGATGCAATTCCCAAAGCTTGAGATGCAATACCAATTCGTCCGCCAGATAACACCTTCATAGCAAATTTAAATCCAAAGCCATCTTCTCCAATTCTATTCTCTTTTGGCACTTTGACATCGGTAAACATTAAGGTATGAGTATCAGAACCGCGAATACCAAGCTTATTTTCTTTTGCCCCTACAACAAACCCTTCCCATTCCTTTTCAACAATAAAAGCATTGATTCCTCTATGCTTTTTATCAACGTCAGTTTGCGCAATTACAATATAATAAGAGGCAGTATTACCATTAGTTATCCAGTTTTTTGTGCCATTTAATAAGTAGTGATCACCCTTGTCAATTGCTGTTGTTCTTTGAGAAGTTGCGTCAGAACCTGCTTCAGGTTCTGAAAGACAGAAAGCACCAATTTTTTCACCTTTTGCAAGCGGAGCTAGATATTTTTGTTTTTGCTCCTCCGTTCCAAACTTTTCAATTCCCCAGCATACAAGTGAGTTATTTACAGACATGCATACTGAGGTTGAAGCATCAATTTTAGATATTTCTTCCATGGCAAGCACATAGGATACTGTGTCCATTCCACCACCGCCATAGGCAGGGCTTACCATCATACCCATAAAACCCAACTCACCTAGTTCTTTAATTTGTTCTGCAGGAAACTCTTGTTTTTCGTCCCTTTCAATAACTCCAGGTTTTAAAACGTTTTGTGCAAAATCTCTAGCAGCATCTCTAACGGCTAATTGCTCCTCAGTCAATTCAATATTCATAACTTTATTTTAAATCTTTTTGCAAAAATAACCTATTTAGCTCTGTGAACAAACAAGCAAACTCGTATAAGGTTCTTGGAATGATGTCTGGGACCTCTTTAGATGGCCTAGACCTCTGCATAACTCAATATAATTTTTTAAACGACAAATGGAATTTCAAAATTTTGAAAGCACAAACAATTCCTTATTCAAAAAAATGGAAAGAGACTCTTAGTAATTGTGAGCATGAAATGGGAGACCATTTAATGAAACTACATTTTGATTATGGAGCTTTTCTTGGTCAAAAGGCATTACATTTCATTGAAGAAAGTAACGAAAAGGTAGACTTTATAGCTTCGCATGGTCATACCATATATCATCAAATTGAAAATGGCTTTACGTTTCAACTGGGCCATGGAGCTTCTATTTCAGTAAATTCGAGGCATAAAGTTGTTTGCGATTTTCGAAGCTCAGACGTAGCACTAGGTGGGCAAGGAGCTCCTTTAGTTCCTTTGGGAGATGTTCAACTGTTCCCAGAATTTAGTTGTTGCATTAACATGGGTGGAATTAGCAACTTTTCTTTTAAAAAAAATGAAAAAGTTCTTGCCTATGATATTGTTCCTTGTAACATGGTTTTAAATCATTTAATGGAGGTTCACTTTGACAAACAGTTTGATAAAGATGGCCAACAGTCCCAAAACGGAAAAATAAATCAATCTCTATTAAGTCAATTAAATGAATTGAGCTATTACAAAAAACCTTCCCCTAAATCTTTAGGGAAAGAGTGGGTTTTTAAAACTGTAATACCCTTATTAGAAAACAGCAAAGTCAGTATTAATGACCAGTTAGCCACGTATAGCAAACATGTAGTTGATCAAATAAAGTCAAGCATTAAGTTAGAAAAAATAGAAGGCAGAATTTTAATGAGCGGAGGAGGCTCAAAAAACAAATACCTAACATCTCTTTTATTAAAAGAGAATATAAACATTGAACTACCGTCAACTGAAATTATTGATTTTAAAGAAGCATTAATATTTGGATTTCTTGGTCTTAAGCGAATTAGAGAAGAAATAAATATATACAGCAGTGTATCGGCTGCAACGAAAAACTCCATTAGTGGCTGCATCTATCTTCCTTAAAAGCCCAATTTAGAGGCAAATCAACCGGATTGTTTTTAATACTTTTGCCCCAAATCTTTAGAATGGAAGAATTACTCAAAAAGTATGAAAATAAACGTCCTGAAATAGTATTTGAATGGAAAGATTCTGAGACTGAAGCTGAAGGATGGGTAGTGATTAATTCGTTGAGAGGAGGAGCAGCAGGAGGAGGTACACGAATGAGGATAGGACTTGATAAGCACGAGGTTACTTCCTTAGCAAAAACAATGGAAATTAAATTTACGGTTTCAGGGCCACCAATAGGAGGTGCTAAATCTGGAATAAATTTCGATCCTAAAGATCCAAGAAAAAGAGGTGTTTTAGAAAGATGGTATAAAGCTGTAGCTCCTCTTTTAAAGAATTACTATGGTACAGGAGGAGATTTAAATGTTGATGAAATACATGAAGTAATTCCTATCACCGAGAAATCTGGTGTATGGCATCCACAAGAGGGCGTTTTTAATGGCCACTTCAAACCAACAGAAGCTGAAAAAATAAATAGGATTGGACAACTTAGGTATGGGGTCTTAAAAGTCATTGAAGACGCCAAGTTCAGCCCTAAAGTCTCAAATAAATATGTTATCGCAGACATGATTACCGGTTATGGTGTCGCAGAATCTGTAAGACATTATTACAAAATATATGGTGGATCTTTAGAAGGTAAAAAAGTAATTATCCAAGGATGGGGTAATGTAGGTTCTGCTGCCGCATACTATTTAGCCCAAAATGGTGCAATCATTATTGGCATTATAGATCGTGAAGGTGGATTGATAAAAGAATCTGGATACAGTTTTGAAGAAGTAAGGGAGCTATTCCTAGCCAAAGAAGGAAATCAACTTAGTTCTGACAATATGCTGCCTTTTGAAGAAGTAAATGAAAGAATATGGAATTTAGGAGCAGAGGTATTTTTACCCTGTGCTGCTTCTCGATTAATTACAAGAGATCATGTTGACCAAATGGTGAAATCAGGAATGGAAGTTATTGCTGCAGGTGCTAATGTTCCATTTGCAGACAAAGAAATATTCTTTGGCCCAATTGCTGAATACACCGATAATAAAATCAGTGTTATTCCAGATTTTATTTCAAATTGTGGTATGGCAAGAGTATTTGCTTATTTAATGACAGACAGCATTGAAATGTCTGATGAAGCAATATTTGAAGATACTTCAAAAATAATTCACGATGCTCTTGAAGATGTATTTAAATCATCAAATCAAAAAACAAAAATTGCTAAAACGGCATTTACTATAGCCCTTAACAAGCTAGTTTAACCTCTTAACTTTAATATTACTATGTATACTTTAATGGTTGTTATTTTCATCTTAGGCTATATCATGATAGTCTTTGAACATCCACTAAAAATTGATAAAGCTGCACCTGCACTTTTAATTGCAGTTTTAGGATGGACAGCCTATGTTATTGGCATGGAAGAAATTCTAAAGCATAGTAGTTCCTTTTTAGAGTACGCGAATCCAAAAGAAGGTTATATTCTAGCTGATTTAATAAGGGAGAAAGGAAATCATTTTATTGTCCACGAGCTCGCTCATCA
>CAYPJC010000087.1:0-2479 GCA_964410855.1 uncultured Flavobacteriales bacterium
GGTTTGCATTAAAACTTGAAAAAGAATTAAACAAGCCACTCTTGTCTTTTATAATTTATTTACCCCTCGCAGTTCCAGGAATAGTTTCAGCATTTTTTACCTTTCAACTATTTTCGAAATCGGGATTTTATTCACGATTTTCTCACTATTTTGGATGGATATCAGAGGCTCGCCAATTTCCTGATTTGGTTAATGATCCTTATGCCATTGGTATAATTCTCACTTTCATTACCGTGGTATTGCCTTTCTTTATTCTGCTTTTTTTAAATGTATATAAAAATGAGCGAATTAAAGATTTAGAATTGCTTTCCAAATCATTAGGAGCTAGCAAAAATCAAACAATTTGGAGAGTAAGTTTACCCATATTGCTCAAAAAAACGTGGGCATTAATTGGCTTGTATTTTATTTTGCTCCTGGGGGCTTATGAAATCCCGTTGATTCTAGGACAAGAGTCTCCACAAATGTTATCCGTATTAGTTATTCGAGAAATAAAACAATTTGACTTAATTCAAATCTCAGAAGGCTATGTAGCCGCAATAGTTTATACACTAGTAGTTTTTTTAGCCGCAATATTGCTCTTCTCTAAACAAAAAAGGATGGCCCATGAGTTTTAGATGGAAGCCCTTCGTATTAGTCGCCATTGTGCTATTGGTTATATTTCCATTTGCCTATTTGGTGCTACTTTCTTTTGCGTCAGAATGGAGATTCCCAGCAATTATACCTCACTATTTTGGATTAAATAATTGGAAGTTAGTGCTTAAGTCAGAAGGGGGCTTACTTGAAAGTTTTGGGCTTTCAGTTGGAATTTCACTAGCAGTAGCAAGTATTTCAACTTTAAGTGGGTTTGCAATTAGCAGAAGCTTGTCTTATCATCCAAAGAAGAACGCACTTACAGTATTAGCTTATTTTCCTTACACACTTGCACCTGTAGTTTTCGCAGTATGTTTAAGTTACTTTTTTCTAAAATTCGGAATTTTTGGAAGTGCTACAGGAGTGATTATCGCTCAATATTTCATTTCATTTCCTTTTGCACTCATATTTTTCAGCAGTTTTTGGGGGCAAAAAATCAAGTCCTATGAAGAATTGGTTGCCACTTTAGGAGGGAATCGCAGACAAACGTATTTGAAAGTTCTTTTTCCCTTAGCAAAAGGAATGTTGTTAGTCTGTTTTTTCCAAACCTTTTTAATTTCTTGGTTTGAGTTCGGGTTAACGTCGATTATTGGTGTTGGAAAAGTTCAAACACTAACCATTAAGGTGTTTCTATTTATTAAGGAATCTAATTTTTATTATGGTGCATTGAGCTGTTGCCTTCTCATATTTCCACCTGTTTTACTTATATATATTAATAAGAAATATGTTTTTAACAAACTACTGTAGATGTTTTTAAGAATTAAGAATGTCAGTAAATTTTATAAAGAAGAAGAGGTAATAGAAAACCTATCCTTCAACTTAGAAGTTCATAAAACTTTGAGTATTCTAGGGCAATCTGGCTGCGGCAAAACAACTATGCTAAAAATTATAGGAGGCTTAGAAAATGCAGATCAAGGTGAAATATTATTGAACGGGCAAGATATTGCCAATTTGAGCCCTGAAAAGCGAGGGATAGTTTATTTATACCAAGAGGATTTACTATTTCCTCATTTGAATGTCTTTGAAAATATTGCATTTGGACTTCGAATTAAAAAATTCCCAAAGGAAGAAATTGAAAAGAAGGTAAAAGAGATAATTCAGTGTATTGAATTAGATGCTCAAACCTATAAAATGCCGCATCAGCTTTCTGGAGGACAACGGCAAAGAGTCTCCTTTGGAAGAGCCATAATTACAAACCCTAGGTTGCTTTTGTTAGACGAGCCTTTTGGAAGTCTAGATTCTAACACACGGAAGAGAATGCAGGTTTTGTTTAAGAAGGTGTCCTCAGAATTTAAAATCACGTCTCTTTTTGTAACTCACGATTTAAAAGAAGCCATTTTAATGGGTGACGAAATCGCTTACATGCAAAATGGGAAGCTAAAAGTATATGATAATAAAGATGCATTTATTCAAGACCCTGAAACTGGCGTTGGAGAAGAAATTGGATTTTGGAAGACATTGGGAATGAATAATAAAGACTGAGTATGAAAAAGAAGATTTGGATAGATACTGACTTGGCAGTAGGAAAAGAAAGGATAGGTAGTGAAGGGTATTCTGATGTGGATGATGGTTATGCTATACTGCAATTAATGAAGTCTGAGCAAGTTGAAATCAAGGGGATTTCTGCTGTTTTTGGCAATACATCCATTGAAAATGCCTTTGAGTTGAGTCAATATATGAGCGAAGAGTTTGCAGACTATCCTATTCCTGTTTTTAAAGGAGCTGGTGAAAAAATTAACTTGAAGAGAGTGAATACAAATGAAGCAGTTGAAGCCTTAGCAGAGGCATTAAAACAGGACAGACTTACTATTATGGCTATAGGTCCTGCTACTAATATTGGCCTGCTACT
>CAYPJC010000087.1:2501-2774 GCA_964410855.1 uncultured Flavobacteriales bacterium
AGAGGTGGTTTTAGTTGCCGGCAGAAGAAAGCCTACAGACTATTTTTCAATTGGGAATAAAGGAAAAAGAGCGATGGATATGAACTTCGATTTCTGCAATGATTCTTTTCGACTGTTATTTCAGCACGGACTTCCTGTGGTGCTTTGTCCTTTTGAGATCTCAAATAAAGTTTGGTTGACTGATGAAGACTTGGGCCAATTATCAAAAGGAGATGATGGATGTAAATGGCTTGCTGAAAAATCAGAGAATTGGATTGCTCAATGGAAAGATCA
>CAYPJC010000087.1:2793-7943 GCA_964410855.1 uncultured Flavobacteriales bacterium
ATTTGATGTATTAGCCAGTCACTATATTATTTCGCCTGATGATATTGTGTCAGAAAATTTGAATGCACACTTAGAGGTGCATATAGATGACACTGTAGATGATAACTCTAAGGAGGTTTTCAAGCAATATCTGCTTTGCGACGAGCAAAAAGGATTTCAAGTAAAATATTGCTTTGATGTTGTTAAAGATTACCATGAACGGTTAATGAATAGCCTATTAAATTAAAAAAATGAAAAAGCTAAAAATTGACAAACTGTTTCTTCAAGATTATTTAGAGGATTGTAGATGGCTTCTGAAGGATGAGAAAGTAACTGATACCGAAAGTCCTGGAGAGGGAAATATGAATTTTACCCTACGAATAAAAACAAACAAGCGCTCTGTAATCATAAAGCAAAGTCGAGAATACGTTGAAAAGTATCCCCAAGTTAATGCTCCAAAAGAAAGAGCATTAATGGAAGCAGGTTTTTATAAATTGATAAGTGGAAAGCAGAAACTAGCTTCACAAATGCCTCGAATTATTGGCGTAGATGAAGAAAATTCTGTTTTGCTCATGAAAGACCTAGGCAAAGGAAATGATTTTACATACATCTATGAAAAAGGGAAAGGAATTGAAGAAGCAGAACTGTTTCAGATAATGGATTTTGTGGCTTTATTACACAACAGTTTTGATGCTAGTGATCAAAAAAATCCGATTCGAAATAGAGCCATGCGAAAATTGAATCATGAACACATTTTTATTTATCCTTTTATAGAGAACAATGGCAGTAAGCTCGATGAGGTTTTACCTGGTTTAGCTGAATCTGTTAAACCACTGATAAAAGATCTTCCCCTAAAATCAAAAATCAAAAATTTAGGAGAATCTTATTTAGCTGATGGGAAAAAATTATTACATGGAGATTATTTTCCTGGAAGTTGGCTAAAAACAGGCGATGGAATAAAAATAATCGATCCAGAATTTTGCTTTTTTGGTGCTCCAGAATTTGAAATTGGCGTGATTAAAGCTCATTTAAAAATGGCTAATCAATCGAAAGGATTAATTGATAAAGCCATTGGCTATTATCGCTCAAAAGCTGAATTGAATGAAGCTATAATGAATCAATACTGCGCAATAGAAATTTTAAGAAGAATAATGGGTTTGGCTCAATTGCCCTTGAAGATCGACTTAGAAAAGAGGGTTGCATTAATCAATGAATCAGTTTCCATAATTAAAGCTAATGCCTAATTGCAAAATATTATTTATTAAGATTATTTGTCAACCAATAAACCAATGAAGAAGATAAAAATTAATTCTAAAACTATTTATTATTTATACCTCAATAATTCCCAATAATTATGAAACAAATTTTACTAATTGTATTTAGCTGCCTTATTAGCTCAGTCTTTGCCCAGTCAAGTTCTTATTCATCTAAGGTTCTTGATTTAGATGGGGACCCTGTTCCAGGTGCAACAGTAGTTGAACTCGGCACTCAAAACTATGCAGTTACTGATGTTGATGGCAAATTTATGTTGAATACTGAGGCAAAAACATTTACACTTCAAATTTCATCTCTTGGATTTGAAACAACAGAAATTGAGGTTAATGAAAAAAATCTTCCGCCGACAATATCATTTAAAAAGAGCACTGTTGAGTTAAATGAAGTAGTAATTACAGCTTTAGGGATTGAGCGTAGTCAGCAGTCGCTTTCTTCTTCAGTTACAAAAATTGATGCCAAAGAACTTTCAGATGTTCTATTGCCAAATTTGGTGAATAGCTTATCTGGTCAAGTAGCTGGAGTTCAAATTACCAATGGTTCATCAGGAGCTGGATCCTCGGCTAGAATAGTTATACGGGGAGAGAATTCTTTGAGTGGAAGTAACCAGCCATTATTTGTGGTTGATGGTGTACCAATTCACAATGAACAAATAACTTCTGATTTATTTAATGATGGCGGGAATATTCAAGAAGTTGATTTTGGGAATGGGGCAGCTGATATTGACCCTGATAATATTGAATCAATTTCTGTTTTAAAGGGGCCTGGGTCTGCTGCGCTTTATGGATCAAGAGCTGCGAATGGAGTTATATTAATTACAACAAAAAGAGGGCAAAAGAAAAAGGGACTGGGAATTACAACTAGTAGCTCAATAACGTTTGACGGTCTATTGACATTGCCTGATTATCAGAATAAATATGGTGGAGGTAATTTTGGACTTGATACAATTGGATACAAGTTTGTTGATGGGACAGGGGCACCAGGAAGTGTCGCTGATGGTGGTATAAGTAGTTTTGGCAATCCTTTGGATATTGGATTAAATTACGAACAATTTGATAGTCCCTCTCTTGATATCAATGGAAATCCTGTTCGTGGTGGGGATGTAATTGCACGAACATTTTCGGATGGAACTTACACGCCAATTACCGCAACACCCTGGATATCAAGACCCGACAATGTAAGAGATTTCTATGAGACTGGTGTAACCTCACAGCATAATATTGCAGTAAGTTCCAGAGGTGATTTTGGCGGCTTTCGAGTAGCTTATAGCAATTTTAGGAATGAGGGAGTAATTCCGAATACAAACTTAGAAAGAGATGGAATTGCACTTAGTTTTGATCAAGAACTTAGCGGCCAACTCAAAGTAAATGGCTATCTAAATTTTGTGAATTCAAGAAGTGATAACAGACCAAATTTAGGTTATGGTTATGAAAATGTACAATATGGGTTTAATTGGACAGGAAGACAGACTGATATTTCGGCTTTGAAGGACTACTGGCAATCTGGACAAGAAGGAGTTCAGCATTATGATTTTAATTATTTATGGCTAACAAATCCATATTTAACACTGTTTGAAAATACCAACAGTTTTAACCGAAATCGTTTGTTTGGCAACACATCAATTAGTTATGATTTTACAGAGAAACTAAGTCTTAATGTAAGAGGTGGAGTTGATACTTACGCTGACCAAAGAGAATTTAAAAGGGCATTTAGCACTAACAGTAGACCTTTTGGAGGTTACAGAGAGGATAATATTAATTTTTTAGAAACAAATTTTGATTTTTTACTAAGCTACACCGATCGCTTAAATAGCAATTGGAAATATACTGTCTCTGCTGGAGGGAATCGATTCAATCAAGAGATTAACTATGATTTCACAGAAGCTGGTCAACTTGCTGTGCCTGGTATCTATACAATAGCGAACTCTAGAGTTCCTTTAACAGGAAATAGTGAAGTGTTTAACAGGCGAATAAACAGTCTTTACGGGATTGCAAATTTTTCATATAAATCAACACTATATTTTGATTTAAACTTAAGAAACGATTGGAGCTCGACTTTACCTGAAGATGAAAATTCGTTTGCATATTATTCATTAGGAGCAAGCTATATTCTCTCTAATGTATTAGATATGCCTGAACCAATTTCTTATATGAAGTTTAGAATTAGTGCAGCCAGTGTTGGAAACGATACTGATCCCTATCAATTAAGCAATACATTTCAGTTTAATCAGAATTATGGAGCAGCAACACGAGTTACGAATGAAGATGTTTTGAGGAATTCAGAATTGATTCCAGAACGACTTAATGCAATAGAAGCTGGAACGGAGATATGGTTTTTTAAAGGTCGTTTGCAATTAGATGTGGCTGCCTATCAAAATACAAGTATCAATCAAATAATTGGGAGACCTATATCTGAAGCTAGTGGCTTTAGCAACAATATTGAAAATGGAGGTGAAGTTAGAACAAGAGGCTTAGAATTAAGGCTAAGTGGAACTCCAATCAAAAGAGAGAAATTTCAATGGAAATCAGCAATTAATTACTTTACTTATGAAAGCGTTGTCACAAAGCTTCCTGAAGGTGTTGATCAGTACGTAACTGGAACAGCTTCTGTGTTCCGAGGAAGCGGCGGTTCAAATACAGTTTTTTACATTGCAAGTGAAGGTGGAAGAGTTGGAGACATGTATGGCACTGGATTTAAAGAAGTTAATGGGCAAACCCTTTATGAAAACGGACTGCCCGTTCAAGATGATAAATTGAGGTTATTAGGAAATTATAATCCTGATTTCATTTTAGGTTTTTCCAACCAATTTAATTACGGAGCATTTACACTTAGTGTATTAGTAGATTGGAGATTTGGTGGTGTTTTTGTTTCAAGAACGAAAGCTTTGGGAAGCACATCAGGGGTGTTAGAAGAAACATTACTAGGTCGGGAAAACGGTGTTATTGGAATAGGTGTTAAGAATGTTGGCACAGAAGCTAATCCGGTATATGCAGAAAATGATGAGGTTGTAGCAGCTAGCGCATTCTATAATAATAATTATGATAGAGGAAATGAAGCAAGTGCAATTTATGATGCATCATATCTGAAGTTAAGGCAAGTTAGCTTGTATTATGAATTGCCAGAAAAAGTATGTGAGAAGATTGGTTTTCAAAACATTAAAGTTGGACTGGTGGGCAGTAATTTGTTTTTGATTACCGAGAACCCTCACGTTGATCCTGAATTAAATGCTATCCAAGGTAGGAATATAACATATGGGGTTGAAGATATGTCGTATCCCTCTATAAGAAGTTTTGGGTTCAGTCTTAAAACAGCATTTTAATTAGGTATGAATTGCCATTTTAAATAAACTATACTAGCATTTCAATCAATAGGGGTTGGATGATTTAACATTAAAGATTAAAAAAATGAAAATGAAAAAAATAATTACAATTACTCTTTCAGTTGCTTTTATTCTTGTTGGTTGCAAAAAGGACTTTGAGGAGATTAATAAAAACCCAAATTCACCTGAAGAAATAGAGCCTCAATTTCTTTTGACAAACGTGATTTCAGTAGCGGCAGAGAAAAATGCCTATGATCAGGGATTTAGGTTATCTAATTATTTAGCGCAATTTGCTGCTAGTGTAGAATTTGAGCGTATCGACCGCTATGAAATGGGTACTAATTCTGACTATTGGAATAGCCTTTATGGTTTACTAAACGACATTGAGTCTATTAAAAGTAATGAAAAATCCAACGATGCTTATAAGGCTGTTGGTGATATTATGCGCTGTCATTTATATTCTCAATTAACTGATATGTGGGGAGATGTGCCTTATTCTGAATCTATTGGAGCTAGGGATAAGAATTTTACCCCTAAGTATGATACGCAGGAGTTTATATACAACGATGCTGAGCTTGGC
>CAYPJC010000088.1:0-7935 GCA_964410855.1 uncultured Flavobacteriales bacterium
GAAACCGATATCACTCAACAGGTACCTTCATCGATTTGGGTGGTTTTGCAGGATATAATTACCGCATAAAAAATCAAACCGTTGAACGAAATCAAACTCCCGGGGCTGGTAAAACAAAAGCGGTGAATGTGAACCTTCAATACACCGAGGATTTAGATTACGGATTGTTAGGAAGAATAGGGTTTAATCGATTTGTGTTTTACGGCAGGTATCGATTGTCTAATCTATTTAAAGAAGAAAGTAATTTGCCAGAACTTCCCAATCTAGAGTTTGGGTTGAGGATTGGCTTGCATCAATAAAGGGCTCAAGATTGAAGAATTGAATGAGCAATGCCTTCTACAAACCTGGAAGCATTCCTTTTGCTACACCTTGCATTTCAGCTTCTGCTACTTTATCTGCTTTTTCTAAAGTACGATTTACAGCAATTATAGTTAATTCTTCTAATCGATTTTTATCAGTTGATTGAATCAAGTCATCACTGAATAGGATAGCCGTTATTTTTTTATTTGCTGTAGAGACAACTTTTACAGCACCATTTTCAGATTCCCCCTCTACACTAACCGTATCTAATCGTTTTTTTATTTCTTCTGACTGATGCTGCATTTCTTTCAGCTTGCCCATCATATCTCCCATTTTTCCAAACATAATTCTATTTTATTTCTTTTAATAAACTCCTTAAAAAGGGAGTTTTATTGAAGTTGTTAATGATTTTACTGAAGACAAAAAAATGAATTTACCTATCCTTAATGCGGCGAATTATAAACATGACTGAAAATACAATTCCAGCTCCTATTAGTAAGTATTCTTTTGTATTGTATTTAAAATCAGGGTTTTCTAAATCCAAGCCTGTGATACCAAAAGTCAATAACAGAGCTGAAAAAAAGGCGATTGTGCGCTCAGCTGGTTTCATTATTTTTTACTTTGTTGCTTAATTACTGAAGTAGCAGTAGCAACTAAGCTGGATATATCTGTTAAATCAGATGGCAAAATGATTGTGTTACTTTCTTTTGCTAAGTTGCCAAATTGTTCGATGTATTGCTCCGCTACTCTCAAGTTCACTGCTTCATATCCTCCTTTATCTTGAGTGGCTGCTGCAATTTTTCGAATTCCTTCAGCTGTTGCCTCAGCAATACTCAATATTTCGACAGCTTGTCCTTCAGCTTCATTAATTCGTTTTTGTTTTTCACCTTCAGATCTAGCTATAAGTTCTTGCCTGTCGCCATCGGCTCTATTCATAACCGCTTGTCGTTCACCCTCAGAAGTTGCTATGATGGCTCTTTTTTCTCGTTCAGCACGCATTTGCTTCTCCATGGCATCTTTAATGCTTTGCGGTGGAGTAATGTTTTTTATTTCATAACGTGTAACTTTTATTCCCCAAGGGTCGCTTGCTTTATCAACTGCGCCAACAATAGTAGAGTTGATATGATCTCTTTCTTCAAAAGTCTTATCCAATACCATTTTTCCAATAATGCTTCGCATGGTTGTTTGAGCCAATTGGGTAGAGGCGAACGGATAATTATCAATACCGTAAGACGCTTTTTTCGGATCCATAACTTGTAAGTAAAGAACTCCGTCAACTTCAACCGATATATTATCTTTTGTAATACAGATTTGAGCAGAAACATCAATCACTTGTTCCTTAAGCGTATGTTTATAAGCCACTTTATCTACAAATGGAATAATAACATGGAAGCCAGCTAAAAGGGTGGTTCTGTATTTCCCAAACCGTTCAATAATAAATGCCGATCGTTGAGGCACAATTTTAATCGTAGAAATAAAAATAAATAAGGCTACGACAAGAAAAATTAAGAAAATTAAAGTACCAGGGCTAAGGGGCATAATGATTTGTTTTATAAGGGTTTTACAATGAGTTTAATGCTGTCAGTTCCAATAATTTTCACTGTACAGTCTTTGTCGATTTCGATATCTGAAGTTGCTTTCCAATGGCTGCCATTGAATTCAACTTTCCCTTCTTTTTTCGGGGCTATTTTAGAAATTGTTTTTGCAGTTTTTCCTATGAAATCATTATTAAGACTCGCGATTCCATTGTCTTGAGAATCCATGTATTTTTTTCGAATACTTTGCCTTAAGGAGAATAAACTGCCCAGAGAAGTTAGAGAGAAGATTAATAATTGCGCATTTAATCCTAAATCAAATCCTAATAATATGGCAGCCGTAATCCAAGCTCCAACACCAAAAAATAGTAGAATAAGTCCTGGGACTAATAATTCTAGAATTAGAAGGCCAGCTCCTACTAAGAACCATATTACAGCAGGGGTAAAAAGCTCAGTTTCCATGTTGTCTAAATTATGAAATTTATAGTTAATTTATTCAATCTTTGGGACAAACGGTAACGGATTAAAAAATCAACTCAAAAGAAAGCTTAGCCATTTCTTTGCCATTGATTATAATAGCTAAAAATTGCTCGCCAGGATAATACGTTCTTGTGCTAATTGGTTTAATTGTATGAGATTTATTGACAATCAAATTCATGCTTGACTCTAAACTCTTTTCACTTATCTTAAATACTTTACAGTTGTTTGAGTTGTTCTTTTTCTTAAAATAAATCCCGTATTCTAGCCTAAGCTTCAAATTGCTTTTGGATTTATTTCTTAACCGAAAAGTAAATTCTAAAGCACTCCCCATTTTTATTTTTTGATTGCTGATTGTAAACGTTGAAAGTTTCAATTGGTTGGTTGGAGGGAAACCAAATAAAGTCAAAGCTCGTTCATTTCCTGACTTTAAGAGCGTTCGCGATGCATGTTTTAAAATCCAATTGGTTAAATCATGTTGATTAATCCATCGGTCTGCTAGTTTTAAAAATTGAATTGGATGATCTTTCGTAATGTCATTTAAATTATTGGCCACACTTTTTCTTACAAATAGGGAAGTGTCTGCTTTTAAATTTTTAAGAATTGGGAAAATAGATTGTGGATTCTTTTTTAGTTCATTTAGCGCAGGAGCCCAGGGTAATCGAGGCCTACAACCTTCAGAAGACAATCTTCTAACATGATGATTGGAATGATTACTCCACGTCAACATTTGTTTCATTAAATCTTCTTGATCCTTCATAATAAAAGGCCTAATAGCGAATTCGCAGCTCACAAATTGAGTTATTTCCTCAATCGCTATAATGGATTCTTCTGGGTGTCTAAGCCCATTTTTTTCGATATACTCCGGAATAAATAAATACTCATATCCGCCGTTTTTTATTCCGCCTTCTTGAAGTTGAGCAGTTAAACGACAGAGTAGTATTGAAGCAGATTTAAAGTCATCTGGTAAAAAACATTCCATAGCCATAGAAATGTGACTAATGCGTTGCTTTAGCTCCAATTGATCCCAATTTTCAGTAAACACTGCATCCAAAAAAGTGGTTTCATTTAATTCTGAAACAAGCTTTTTAGTAGCCTTTAGTAATGGGTCAAAAAAAGAAGTGGTGTAGATATCTTTAAGTGCTGCGGGCATTGTTTCGTTATAAGTTGGTTTTCTTTAATTTTTAGGTCTTCGAAAAAGTGCTTATTCTCTGCTATATTTACAAGAACCGAATGAAGAGTATATGAATATATTAGATTTACAAATAAAGTCGAAAGAAGAATACGAAACCGCCTACGCCAAAAGTTTATTTGATCCTGAAAAATTTTGGAGTGAAATTGCCTGTCATTTTAAGTGGCAAAAGCAATGGGATAAGGTCTTAGATTTTGATTGGGATAAAGCTTCTTTTAAATGGTTTGTAGGAGGGAAATTAAATATAACTGAAAACTGTTTAGATAGGCATCTTAAAGATAAAGCCAATCAAACTGCCATTATTTGGGAGCCGAATAATCCTGATGAGCAAAATAGAAAACTCAGCTATGCAGAGTTGCATACTGAAGTTTGTAAATTCTCAAATGTTTTAAAAAATAACAACATAAAAAAGGGAGACAGGGTTTGCATTTACATGCCCATGATTCCTGAATTAGCAATTGCGCAACTTGCATGTGCAAGAGTAGGAGCAATTCACTCGATTGTATTTGCAGGTTTTTCTGCAAAAGCAATAGCTAGTCGAATTGAAGACTCAAAGTGTAAGCTATTAATTACCTCCAATGAAATGTTCAGAGGTGAGAAAGTCATTAACCTCAAAGAAATTTGTGACGAGGCAATTAGCAAGTCTTCATCCATAGAAAAACAAATTGTATATCAACGAACCAATAGACAGGTTGAAATGACTGCTGCAAGAGATGTTTTTTGGGCAGATGAAATGCAAAAAGTAAGCTCAAGTTGTTCAGCTGAAATTATGGATGCAGAAGACCCGCTGTTTATTTTATATACATCAGGGTCAACTGGGAAACCAAAAGGTATGGTTCATTCAGTTGGAGGATACATGGTTGGTTCTACTTATACCTTTGCAAATGTATTTCAGTATAAAGCCGGTGATGTTTATTGGTGCACAGCCGACATTGGTTGGATTACTGGTCATTCTTATATTGTCTATGGCCCATTAGCTGCTGGTGCTACAACGCTCATGTTTGAAGGTATTCCAACTTACCCTGATGCTGGTAGGTTTTGGGAAATTGTAGAAAAGTATAAGGTAAACCAATTTTATACAGCACCTACTGCCATTCGTGCTTTACAAAAATGTGATATTCGTTTAGTTGAAAAGCAAGATTTGAGCTCGCTTAAGGTATTGGGGAGTGTTGGAGAACCTATTAACGAAGAAGCATGGCATTGGTACGATGAAAAAATTGGTAAGAAAAATTCTCCAATTGTAGATACGTGGTGGCAAACTGAAACGGGAGCCATTATGATTTCTTCACTAGCCGGAATTACCAATCAAAAACCAACTTATGCTACTTTGCCATTGCCGGGAGTTAAATTAGCCTTGATGGATGAAAATGGAGATGAAATAAAGGAAAAGGAAGCTCAAGGTCGATTAGCCATTACATTTCCATGGCCAAGCATGGCTCGAACGATTTATGGGAATCATGCCAGATATAAGGAAACTTATTTTTCTGCTTTTAAAAATGCTTATTTTCCTGGTGACGGCGCTTTGCGTGATTCAAAAGGAAATTATCGGATAACTGGTCGTGTTGATGATGTAATAATTGTTTCAGGACACAACCTTGGAACTGCTCCAATTGAGGACGCTATTGATGAACATAAAAGTGTGGTTGAAACGGCAATCGTTGGATTTCCACATGATATTAAAGGTAATGCTTTGCATGCATTTGTTATTTTGCATGATGGGGTAGAAGGGAGTGAGACTTTAAGAGCAGAAATAAAGAATATCGTTAGTAATTCAATTGGCCCAATTGCCAAGCCTGAAAAAATTCAATTTGTGAAAGGCTTGCCAAAGACACGTTCGGGGAAAATAATTCGAAGAATACTTCGGAAAATTGCAATGGGAGAAACAAACGACTTAGGCGATACTTCTACTTTACTGAACCCAGAGGTTGTTCAGGAGCTTGTGCAATCAAGATGATGAAGGGTATTTTTTTCGCATATGTTTTAATGATTCCTGAATTAATTCACTTAAAACTGAGCGATCAACATCTTCTAGCTTTTTAAGATAAAGACATGATTTACCTGTTTTGTATTTGCCTAAATTTTTCATTAATACATCATATCTGCTGAAACCCGACATGATATATATCGTCAGGACTGTCTTTCTTGGAGATAATCCTGTAAGAAAAAAATCACCCTCTCGGCCACTCTCATATTTGTAATGGTATTTGCCAAATCCAATTAAACTCGGCCCCCATAAAACTGCCTTTTCGCCCGAAAGATCTTCCATTAATTTTAAGACTTCGAATGAGTCCTTTTTCTTCTGTTCATTTTCTACCTCATTTAGAAAGACAATCACAGATTTATTGGTCTCTTTGGTTTTATTTTCTGACATGTTTAGTTTAATCGAGAAGGGACTATCAATTGAAATTCAGGAATTTTCACTTCAAACACAGAATTGTCTTCCATTCTTTTCATGAGAAAAGTGCCCCACATCATACCAATATCTGTTTTTAAGCTGCAGTAAGAATCATACTCGTGAGTTTGACCACTGTTTAAAATAGGTTGTTCCCCAACAACCCCCTCACCTTTAACCTCAGAATACTGCCCGTTGGAATCAAAAATAAACCAATGTCTACTTAATAGTTGTATAGTTGAATTACTCGTATTCTCGATTCTAATGTGATAACTAAACAAGAACTCCTCCATACTTGGCTTAGATTGGGAACCTAAATAGCTAGGAATAGCGCTTACCGAAACTTCATTAGTTATACTATTGGGCATGCTCAATATTAATAAAAAAAGTGATTACCTATTTTCAATTATCCTTGAACTTTTTATAGCGAAGCCAATAAGCCTATCGTAAATTTCACCTTGTTGTCGGTGGTAAACGAAAAAGTAATATTCATTTTCTGTTTCAGACTTAGTTCCCTCAATTACGGACATATCTCCTTTGTTCATGCCTTTTGGCAAGAAGACATAATTATAATTGTAATATCCTTGCTTGAGCCTTGTGCTTAGCACATACTCGTTATTTACATCAACATATTCCATTTTAAAAGCTTCCTTAAACTCCCAATCACTTAACTCTCCAAAAACATAAATATCACCACCAAGCACTTGCGACTCTCTTTTAAGTTTGAAATGAGTAATCATATAATCTGCCTCATTATTTGCATCTCTACTTTCATCTCTTTTGATTAATCTTTTACCATTAATATCTGGTATGAAAAAGTATTGTTGAAAAGACCGTGGTTCTTCCTCCAGAAGAAATACATGAGTTTTTTTATTCATGATTTGAATGCCATCAATATTGATTGAATTGTATCTCAAGTCTTTTGTATCAAAAAATCGGAACTCATTATTGCCATCAAAAAGGTTCTCCTCTTCGTAATTATAGATTAACTCAGGGCTTCTTACAAAAATGGGTTTCAAGTTTGTAATGGCGTTATCCCATCTGCGATTTTGAGAAATAACAACTTTTAACTCAGAATAGGGGTCTTGAATGTTATAATTTTGATGGTTGATAGTAAAATCTATTTCCTGTTTGTAGTCTCTGTATCTAGCTAATGTAGCAATATGAATCTTGGATTGGATATCGACCTTTTTATCTACCACATAAAATCGTTTACTTAAAACAAGGTCTTCTTCGTCATTATTTGCATAAACTACTAAAAGGTAATTGCCAGAAAGAGTAAACTGAGTTTCTTGATTGGGAATTTTAATTGAATAATTGATGTAGCGGAAAAGGGTATTGAATGAGTATTTGTAATCCTCTATATAACCGTTAAAAAAACCGGATAAGTATTCTTGCTTTGTTAAGCCAGATGGTTCCCAGTTTGCGTTGCAATGAATGTATTTATAGGAATAGATTTGGAATTCACTTTTCAAATCATCAAAATGTAATTCAAGTTGAAGGGTTGTGCCCAAAAAAATTACAGGATAGGAAAGTGGTTCGTTCTCTAGATAAATTTGAGCAGTTGCAATGTTCTTTTTGTAAATGTGATCTCTATATTGCAGGTAATTATCTAAAGCGTAATCTTCCTCCTGAGGTTTATCCTTTGATTTATCCGGCATAGCCTCTGCTTTGGTTGAAGTGACTACTAAAGCAAGAAGAGCTATTAAAGTTTGTAGAATTAGAGACCTTATTTTCATAAAAACATTTTAAGTCGATAAAGTTATAGAAAGTTGAATCAAACTAGTTTCGATGATAGCATTAGAATGTGCGATGTTTGTTATTAGGTTGTTGTATGTAATCGAACAATTGTTTTCCCTTTTTCAATCTTAGTTTCTGCCAAATGATTGAGAATTTCTTCCCTATTTCATCTTCACTTTCTATTTTCTATTAATTGAGGGGTCAGCTTCGAGTCCCGTTCGTGGCATATCAATTCGTTATTAGCTATTAATCTCGCACTAATAGGTATTTAATTTACGCAGCATATTTTATGCTAGGAT
>CAYPJC010000089.1:0-7890 GCA_964410855.1 uncultured Flavobacteriales bacterium
TTCCAGTTCTGTAATTTTTTATGGTTTGTAACTCATCTTCGGTTATTTCTCCATTACGCATTGCCATGATTTCATTCATCATTTCTGTTAAAGCGCTATCAGTTACTTCATTCCGAACCTTTGCAGAGGCAGAAAATGATCCGACTAATTCATCTGAACTAATGCTTGACCGTGCACCATAAGTATAAGAATGAGCTTCTCTTAGATTAAGGTTCAATTTTGAAATAAAACCTCCACCTAAAATGCTGTTCGTAACGCTAGCTGAAATTGCATCTTCTGAACCCGGTTTCAAGTCAATGGTGTTAAATGTTGCTATAACTGACTGAACAGCACCTGGTTTGTTTACGAAAGCAATTTCCATACTGGCAGGTTTTTTAGGCATCTCATAGGAAAAAGTTGGAACTTCACCTTTTTCCCAATCACCAAAATACTTTTCTACTAACGACTTGGCTTCTTTTACATCAATATCACCCACAACAGCTAAGTAAGCTACGTTTGGCTTAAAATAAGTTGAATAAAAGCTTTTAGCATCTTCAAGAGTAATATTATTAACTGTTTCTTCAGTCATAATTTCCCCATATGGATGATCTTTTCCATACAATAAAACACGTTTCACATTTCTAGCGATTGCATCTGGATCATCTTTTTCTGTTTGAATACCAGAGATATATTGCGTCTTTAGTTTTTCAAGTTCTTCTTCTTTGAAATCAGCATTTTTTACAACATCAGACATAATTTCCAATAATTTGGTCTGATGCTTTTTTAAAGAAGCCCCATAAACTGAAGTTGCTGAAGTAAAGAAACTGGCGCCAATATAATCAATAGCAAAGTTTAAATCTTCTTTGCTCATATTAGTAGTTCCTTTTGATATTAAGTCTCCAGCCATGTCAGCAGCTCCCGCTTTATCACCTTCTTTTATTGCGTCTATATCCAATTGTAACGAAAAAGCAACTCTAGGTAGTTTGTGATTTTCAACTACAAAAACTTTTAATCCGTTCTCTAAGGTAAACGATTGTGTTTCTCCTAAATCAATTTTAGGTGCTGGACCAGCTTCAGGCATTTTAGTTCGATCCACTTGGGCAAAAGAGCTTGTAGCAAGTAGAACAAATAATGCATTTATAAATATTTTTTTCATAATTCTATTTTTCTAAGAAAATAATTCTTTGAGTGACCTTAATTTGATTGTTGTGATTTTGGTAAATAATATAAAACCACCCGATTCTCGTCATTCAAGTATTTATTAGCAACATTTTTAATGTCTTCACGTGTAACTTTCATGTAGCGATCAATTTCAGTGTTTACCAAATTTGCATCACCAAAGTAAACGTGGTAATTAGCTAAATTTTCCGCTAAACCTCTAATACTAGAGTTGCCGCTTATAAAGTCATTTTCTACTTGATTTTGAAGCTTTTTGAATTCTTCTTCAGATATTAAATCTGTTTTTACCTTATCGATTTCAGTATTCATGGCTTCTTCAAGTTCCATAGGTGGAACTCCCATATTGGTGATACCAAACATTAAAGCAAGACCAGGATCTTCTGTTGGCAATGGAAAAGCACCTACAAATACCGCTTTTTGCTTTTCGTCTTTTATTACTTTCTGAAAACGGGAGCTTTCACCTTGAGAAAGTAATTGCGTCAACATACTCATTGCATAATAGTCAGCATCTCCTTGCTTGGGCATGTGATATCCCATAACAACTGCAGGCAATTGAATGTTATCATATATTGTATCTCTAACTTCAGCAGTTTTCTTTGGCTCAACAATAGTTGGTCTCGGAATTTCTTTCGTTCCTCTTGGAATATCTGCAAAATAGTCATTAATCCATTTTTTAGCATCTTCAATGTTGATATCTCCTGCAATAGATAATGTTGCGTTATTAGGAACATAAAAAGTTTTGTAGAATTCCATAAACTCAGAAAGCTCTGCCTGATTGATGTATTCAGGAGATCCGCCTGGAGTCCATTGGTATGGATGCTCAACAAAAGCATGACCAAATGTTTCGTTTAAGATTGATCCATAAGGGGTGTTCTCATTTCTTTGTTTTAACTCTTCTTTAACAACTCCTCTCTGAGTTTCAACTCCTTCTTCATCAATTCTTGCATGAAGCATTCTCTCAGACTCAAGCCATAAACCTAATTTTAATTGATTCGATGGAAGAACTTCATAATAAAAAGTTCTATCGAAAGAAGTATTAGCATTTAGAACACCTCCGTTACCTTGAACAATTTTAAAAAATTCACCTCGGGCTATGTTTTCAGATCCTTCGAACAATAAATGCTCAAAAAAGTGGGCAAATCCAGTTCTACTAGGGTCTTCATTTTTTGAACCAACGTGGTAGAGTACTGAAACTGCTACTATTGGAGTACTATGGTCTTGATGTAGTATTACATGCAAACCATTGTCAAGAGTGTACTCAATAAATTCTATTTTTTTTGCTTTTGATTGTCCAACTACACCAAGTGTAATAAGAGCAGTAAATGCAAACAAGATTGTTTTTTTCATAAAAGTTATTTTTTTCGAGACTCGAAAGTACAAAAACTATTTAACTGTAAGGTAATGAATAGAAGGAAGGTTTAAATGGTTTATGAATGGGGAAGAGCCTATTGAATCTTTTTTTTTGAGTTTCGCATGAATACTATAGTGGTTAAGGGACTAAACCAAATAGTCTTAAAGGCCCAGAGTTTTGGCCAACTAAAATTGCTGATTGATTATTTGCAAGCCTAATTAGCTTAATCTTCTTTACATTGGATTCGGCGAAATAAGAAGTTTCTTTCTGAGCTATATATTTAAATGAATTGTTTTTATCATTCAATAGCAGATTTCCATATCCAGCATCATTTCGAGGTGTTTCTACCTCTGCATTATATAGATTTCCTCCCATAAAAATATCATTGAAGCCGTCTTGATTGGCATCGATTATGAGGTTGCCAGATTTACAAATATAGATGTCCAATAGTCCATCATTATTTATATATCCGCATGCAACGCCGCCGCCATTGTAGAAATAATGGTAATTGATAATATTTAACTCGGCACTCTCTTTTAAAATATTGGAAAAATGGATGTTTGATTTTTCTGGACTAATCCTTTCAAATAAGGAAGTGTTAATGGAATTTGATTTGCCTTTATTTCCTGAATCAGGATTATTCTGATTGTTTGTGCATGAAGTAATTGATGAAATTAAAAGAAGCAGAATTGGATACTGATAAAGATGTTTTATCATGAGCAAATAATTAGAAATTTATGACTGGATTCCAAAAATACATAAAGTGGGAGTATTCGAGGCAATAGTTTTGAGGCAATAAGGACGTTTCTATTTATTACCAATCATAATACCATTCATCCAAAATACGTATAAATAACTTACGCTTAAGTACCTGTTATGTAAATTCAATTATGTGCTAAATAGTCGCTCCTTATTAATTGAGTCTTGAGTATTTATTTTGATTGAATAATCTTCTTGGCCTTTAACTTACAAAATAAATAAATGTAATATTCTCAATAATAATGGGTAACATTGATTATGATTTTAATTAATGGAATGTTTGCATCCCTTATAGTTAAGGAAAATTATTACTTTTCCTTAATTAAGAAATTAGGAGGAACTTCTCTCTCTCTCTCTCTCTCTCTCTCTCTGATTTTGCTAAAAAGTTAATTCGTTTTATGTTTAAAAGTAAAGCAAGTTTTTATTGGCGTAGCTGTTTCAATTACCAAATGAAAACAAATACAATACTTAAATTTAAAACAAATTAAAATGAAAAATTTTAAAACAATTATAGCAGCTTTATTCGCTGTAATCATTTTCACAGCTTGTGAGAAAGAAGAATCTTTAGAAGGGAGCGATCAGGCCTCAAGTTCAAAAATTACTAATACAAGTGTTAAATCAGTTACAACCATCACGATTGATGAGGATTCAGCTTATGAGGTTGGAAGTGCCATAGCCAGCGGACTGGGTTATTCTTCTCTTAAAGTCGCTGATGCATCATATGATCTTGTATATAGTGGGAGTAACTTTGGGTCTACTTCTATTCCTTTAACATCAGCAGTCAGTAATGGAAGCCCCGCAAATCAAGTATCAAAAGTTTATATAAATATTTCAAATAGAAAAGGAAAAAATTGTAGTGGGAAAAAATGTTTTTGCGGTGTTGGATTACGATGCGGCATATCAGGAGCAGCATTAGTTCCTGGAATAAACTTTGAAGCTGATTTAGATGTAGATCTAGTGAATATGACTCTTAATGTGCAATTTGTTGAATACGTACCTTGGGCCTCGCTTTAATGGCTAATAGTCAAATTTTTAGGTTTAACGGAGGTTTCGTAATGTCAATACTCATGCTGTTGAGTATTGGCTGCGGAACCTTTATTAATCCTCGATATGTTAAGCTTTCAAAAAAGAATCAAGAAAAACTTAAGCCTCAATTTGTAGATAATGTGCAGGAGTTTTATGCAAGTTATTATAATGCTGGTGAGAAGCATGAAATCTATGTTTTGGATAGTGACGGGATTAAAGAATTGATTAAGGAAAAAGAAGATAGTTATTCATTAATTGTTTTTTATGCATATTGGTGTGGGCCTTGCAGATCGCAAATGCCAAAGATAGATAGCCTACATAGAGCTTATCCTGATTTATTAAACGTTTTATATGTTTCTACAGGCGATTGGGCTAACTTAGAAATGGATAGAAAATATTTGCAAAGCCAAAAAGTTTTAGCAGGTGCATCATTAGGTTTAGATATTTATAAATATGGAACTGAATATGTGCATAATCCTAGAAAAGAAAAATTTATATTAGAGCTTGGAGTTGAATGGGACTATTTTGGCTTTCCAACCTTAATACTTGTAGATTCGAATTTGAATGCTACCCATCTTCAGGAAGGAATTTCTGACTTGAAAAAAATTGTAAGGGTAATAAATCAATAGCATCCTAAACGATCCCGCTCCGCAGGATTTGCAATCCTGCGCCAATTTTAAAATTGTTAAATTTAATGGGTATAAAGTCACTGTGTAGTAATTTTATAGCTCTTTATTAATGGTTTAATATACTTCAATATGACTGTTTATCTATATAGGCCACCTCAACTTGGGTATGGTATAAGGAATTATAAATTCTTTAATTTAAAAGGAGACTTGCTATCTTTTGTAGCAACGGATGCTGAAGTTGTAATAAATAATGCACCTGATACCATTATTAATAAAGTTGATTATCTAAGCGGCAAAATTCAAAATATCAAAGGAGAAAAAGCATATTTAATTTCTTACTACGAACCAGGTTCATTCTTTGACGCTTTAAATCCTCTAAAGTTTAAACAGTATTTTAAATTTAAACAAGTTTCGGAAAATGAGTATAAAGAAGTTAAAAATACAAAAGGAGCTAGTTTAAATTTAGGCAATCAACCCACAAAGAAGCAGGTTGTTTTATCAAGACTATTGTCAATTAGTATGATTTTGATATCATTTTTATTATTTTATTATTTAAGTTTTCCAAACTTAGGGTTTGACCTAGAATCTAAAGAATTCTATCAATTATTAGCTTTAGTAATAGGTATAAGTGGATTGATAGGCAGTATCTGGAATTTTGAGAAGTATTTAAGTGTCAATATAAGGGGGTTTGGGCTGTTTGGGATTTGCGTGTTTCTTTATTATGTTTTGATTAGTAAATACGAACTCTCATTTTTATTTTTTATTCCAATAATAAGTATTGTACTTATCTTGTTCTATAATAATTATTCCAAAAGATTAAATTTTAAGGTATGAAACATTAATGTCTGAGAAAGTTTTTGAAAATTAAATTTTTATCTGCTCCCCTGAGCGTAGTTTTTACCTACAAGTGCTTGGTAAACGTAAAACACTTTTATGCCTTAATCTATTTGCAATAGATATTCTAAGTTCGAAGGGGCTTTGGTAATTAGTGAGTACAAATATTGCGGAACGATTTACCTTTATATTGTAGTGTAATCTATTAAGCTGAGAACGCTAATTTGCATTGCTTTTAATATTGAATTGAACGGAAATTGGGAAAATTGTTTGTGCCAAAAAAGGAGTATTAAAAAATGTGTTAAAAAGGCTCTTTATTTTTGACATTCTAAATCGTTGAAAGAGCAATCATAGCCTTATCTAGGAGTTTTTTTAGCAATTGCTTTTAAAAAAAAGAAATCGACTGCCGAATTTATAAAATAATCTAGTACATTTGCGACCCCAAATTTTGGGGCAAATAATATATTGACATACATAAAAGCTTATGCCAACTATACAACAACTGGTAAGAAAAGGTAGAGTAAAACAAGCAAAGAAGAGTAAATCCGCAGCATTAGATTCTTGTCCGCAACGACGAGGTGTTTGTGTTCGGGTATACACTACCACTCCAAAAAAACCAAATTCAGCTATGCGAAAAGTAGCTAGAGTTCGATTAACTAATCAAAAAGAGATTAATGCATACATCCCTGGTGAAGGGCATAATTTGCAAGAACACTCGATTGTATTAGTAAGAGGTGGTAGAGTAAAAGATTTGCCAGGGGTTCGATATCACATCGTACGTGGCGCTTTAGATACTGCCGGAGTTGAAGGTAGAACACAAAGAAGATCTAAGTACGGAGCTAAAAGACCTAAAAAATAATTCAGCGTTTAAGTAGAAAGCATGAGAAAAGCAAGAGCGAAAAAGAGACCATTACTTCCAGATCCTAAGTTTCAAAGCCAGGAGGTAACAAGATTTGTAAATAATTTAATGCTTCATGGAAAGAAGAGTATTGCCTACAGCATTTTTTATGATGCAATGGTAATCATTGATGAAAAGACAGAAGAAGGTGGTCTAGCCACTTGGAAGAAGGCATTAGTTAACATTACTCCACAAGTAGAAGTTAGAAGTAGGCGAGTTGGTGGAGCTACTTTTCAAATACCGCAACCGGTTAGAGATGATAGAAAAACTTCTATGGGAATGAAATGGTTGATTCTTTATTCTAAGAAACGCAATGAAAAAACAATGGCTGAGAAATTAGCTGCTGAGATTATTGCTGGTTCAAAAGAAGAAGGTGCCGCTCACAAAAAGAAAGAAGATACGCACAGAATGGCGGAAGCAAACAAAGCATTCTCTCATTTTAGATTTTAATATCAGAAAGAATTTATAGCAATGGCTAAAAGGGATTTATCACTTACTAGGAATATAGGAATTGCCGCTCATATTGATGCGGGAAAAACAACTACAACAGAACGTATATTATATTACGCTGGAGCGAGTCATAAAATTGGAGAAGTTCATGATGGTGCTGCAACCATGGATTGGATGGATCAAGAGCAAGAAAGAGGAATTACAATTACTTCTGCTGCAACTACAGTGTTTTGGGATTACAGAGGAGAGAATTATCATATCAATATTATTGATACTCCAGGTCACGTTGACTTTACCGTTGAGGTAAATCGTTCGTTGAGAGTATTGGATGGATTGGTTTTCTTGTTTTCTGCAGTTGACGGTGTTGAGCCACAATCAGAAACTAACTGGAGATTAGCTGATAATTATAATGTTGCTCGAATAGGTTTTGTAAACAAGATGGATCGTCAGGGAGCAAACTTCTTGATGGTTTGTAAGCAGGTGAAGGAAATGCTTGGTAGTAATGCAGTGGCATTACAATTGCCAATAGGAGGAGAAGAGACCTTTAAAGGCGTTGTTGATTTGGTAAATAATAGAGGTATTGTTTGGAATGAGGATGATTTGGGAATGACTTTCGAAGAAGTTCCGATTCCAGAGGATATGATTGAAGAAGTTGCTGAATATAGAGAGAAGCTATTGGAAGCGATTGCTGAATTTGATGATACTTTAATGGAAAAGTATTTTGAAGATCCGGATTCAATTACAGAAAAAGAAATTTTAGCAGCTTTGAGAGAAGCTACTATATC
>CAYPJC010000090.1:0-7216 GCA_964410855.1 uncultured Flavobacteriales bacterium
ATGCAACTCAATAATTACTAAGTACTTATAAAAAATTCCAGTGACAATTGATTGAGAAAAATTAAGTTTCCTTTATTTGAACTTACGTGCCTAAAAGGTTTCGCAGATTAAGTCAATTTATTTTTTAGGATTTCATTGTACAATTACGAGTTTAATCGATTCAACTCGAAACAAGCTGTTACAAAGAATCAATGACTTCCCTCTTTTAGCTCATTTTGTTTAATTTCGTAATCCAATTTTAAGATCCCAATACATGAGTGATATAGCTATAAATGCAGATAAAGAAACGAAAGAATTGACTCAAAACGATTTTAAAACGGTAGTACTTGAAGATTATAAGTTAGCCCTTATCAGCAGAGAGACATCCCTTTTAGGAAGACGAGAAGTACTTACAGGAAAAGCAAAGTTTGGAATATTTGGAGACGGAAAAGAAGTGCCTCAATTAGCAATGGCTAAATTTTTCCAAAATGGAGACTTTAGATCAGGTTATTACCGCGACCAAACTTTTATGATGGCAATTGATCAATTGACTGTTGAGCAATTTTTTGCTCAATTGTATGCCAATCCAAACACAGATCAAGAACCATCTTCAGGTGGAAGGTCAATGAATGGTCATTATGCTACCCGTAGTTTGGATGAAAATGGAAATTGGAAAGCCTTAAAGGATATTAAAAACTCATCTGCAGATATTTCTCCAACAGCTGGTCAAATGCCACGTTTGTTAGGTTTGGCTCAAGCATCGAAAGTATATAGAAACAATGAATTAATTCCTGAAGACAATCCATTCTCAAGAAAGGGAAATGAAGTCGCTTTTGGAACCATAGGAGATGCCAGCACCTCTGAAGGTTTGTTTTGGGAAACCATTAATGCGGCAGGCGTGCTTCAAGTGCCTATGGTAATGTCTGTTTGGGACGATGGACAAGGAATTTCTGTTCCTAAAAAGTATCAAACGACTAAAGAAAGTATTTCTGAAGTATTAAAAGGCTTTCAGCGCGATCCAGGTAAAAACAACGGTTTTGAAATCATGAAGGTCAAGGCGTGGAACTATCCTGCTTTGATTGATACGTATGAGAAAGCCGTTCAGATTGCACGGAAAGAGCACGTTCCAGTTTTGATTCATGTGGAAGAAGCAACTCAACCACAAGGACACTCTACTTCTGGTTCACATGAGCGTTACAAATCAGAAGAGCGTTTGAAATGGGAAACCGAATTTGATTGCATCAAAAAAATGGGTGAATGGATGCTGAAAAAAGACATAGCTACCCAAGAAGTATTAGATGACATTCAAAAAGAAGCTAAGAAAATAGTTTTGGAAGCTAAAAAAACGGCTTGGTCGAACTTTTTGAACGACATAAAAACAGAACGAGACGAAGCAGTCGAGTTTTTAAATGCACTAGCGCAAGACTCGCAGAATCAAGAAAAAATCCAATCAATTACCACAACATTAAAAAGTAACTCTGAACCTATTCGCAAGGATGTAGTGAGCAGCATTCGAAAAGCATTGAGAATATGCCGAGGAGAAGATTCAAGCTCTAAGACTAATCTAATTGATTGGTACCATAATCTTCAAAAAATAAATAATTCAAAATTCAGCGGTAACTTATTCAGCCAATCAGCTGATTCACCGCTAAATGTAGCTGCAGTTGAAGCTCAATATGCCGATGATGCTGAAATGGTAGATGGTAGAGTTGTATTGAGAGATAACTTTGATAAAATTCTAGAGAAATATCCTGAGGTATTAATTTTTGGAGAAGATTCAGGAAAGATTGGAGATGTGAATCAAGGACTGGAAGGTTTACAAGAAAAGTATGGCGAGTTGAGGGTGAGTGACACCGGAATTCGGGAAGCGACTATCGCAGGACAAGGAATTGGAATGGCCATGAGAGGCCTTAGACCAATTGCTGAAATACAGTACCTTGATTATTTGTTGTATTGTCTTCAAATTTTAAGTGACGATTTAGCAACCGTTCAATATAGGACTGCAGGAGGCCAAAAAGCACCCTTAATTATTAGAACTAGAGGACATAGACTTGAAGGAATCTGGCATTCAGGTTCGCCTATGGGTACTATTATTAATTCCTTGAAAGGAATTCACCTTTGCGTTCCAAGAAACCTGACCACTGCTGCTGGTTTTTACAATACCTTGTTGAAAGGAGATGATCCAGCTTTAATCATTGAGCCATTAAATGCTTACAGAAGCAAAGAGAAAATGCCCAACAATTTAGGTGAATTCCAGATTCCATTAGGTATTCCTGAAATAGTAGCCGAAGGAAATGACATTAGCATTGTAACTTATGGATCGACTTGTAACTTAGCCGTTGAAGCTGTTAAAGAACTAGCCGATTTAGGGATTTCTGCTGAACTGATAGATGTTAGAACTCTTATGCCATTTGATATTAATCACAGCATTGTAGATTCTTTAAAGAAAACGAATAAAGTCTTGTTTTTAGATGAAGATGTTAAAGGTGGTGGATCGGCCTTTTTAATGCAGCAAGTGTTGGAGATTCAAGGGGGTTATTACCATTTAGATGTTGAACCTAAAACTTTAACTGCTAAAGATCATAGACCTGCATACGGTACAGATGGAGACTACTTTTCTAAACCTAGTGTTGATGATATGGTGGAAGTTTGCTATCAAATGATGCGTGACATAAATCCTGAAAAATTTTCGCCTATATTTTAAGTAGGCTTAAAGAAAATATCCTAACCAAAGAAAAATATGGCTTGAACAGACTTTAGAAAATGAAATTATTGAAGCAGCTTCTTTTTACTTTTTTATCCATTTTTCTATTGCATAGAACAATTGAATTACTAACTTTTTTACATTTTCATAATCCTTCTAATTTTAGTTTCCTAGAAATTTCAATTCAAGGCTTTTTAATCCTATTTGCCATTGTATCATTTATAAATCTGATTGAAAACATGTATCCGGTAGTACTTCAACCTTGTCATCGAATGAGAATTCAAAGAATAGCTAAGGAAATTCAATAGACTTACCAATCTATCGGAAAATAGTCTTTCAAAAATTTACCACACCAATGCTCTCCCCTGTTAATTCCATCAAAAAATGGATCACAAACTCGAGCGGCCCCATCAACAATGTCCAAGGGAGGTTGAAAATCATGAATTTCCTCTTTCTGAGCGGCTAATTGAACTGGATCTTCATCAGTAACCCATCCAGTATCAACTGCATTCATATAGATACCATCTTTTGCTAAATCACCTGCTGAAGTATGGGTAAGCATATTCAAGGCAGCTTTTGCCATATTAGTATGTGGATGACGAGCTTCCTTTTTAAACCGATAAAACTTCCCTTCCATAGCAGTAACATTCACAATGTGTTTTTTACCAGTATTATCTCTTCGCATCATGGAAGACAACCTGTTGCATAATACAAATGGAGCAATCGAATTAACTAATTGAACTTCCAATAACTCTGGAGTCGGAATTTCGCCCAGTTTTAATCTCCAAGAATTGGTTTTTCTCAAATCCACCTGTTGTAAATCAACATCCAATTTACCACTAGGAAATACTTCTTCATTTTGGACTGCTGAATCATAGCTGTAAGGAATTTGAGAAAGTTTTGCTGAAGCTCTTAAACCTATCCCAGGTACTTCAGTATTCCACCTAACAGCCAATGCAGAGGTATCTTTTGCAGCGTGATTAACTTTTTCAATTTGATAAATACAGGCATGATGACTTCTCAGCAGTTCTTGAACTTTGTCTGAATGTTTTGAAAAATCGAGTTCTTCATTTTCCATCATGTGTGCATAAAAACCAGGAGGTCTTCTAACTGTTTGCGCTGCATTATTGATCAAAATGTCCAAACGATCATATTGTTGTTCAATATAGCTGCAAAATAACTCAACGCTTGGCGTGTGCCTTAAATCTAATCCGTGAATATGCAATCGATCACACCAAACCAAATAGTCTTTCTCCTTTGAGAATCTAATGGCTGAATCTACAGGAAAGCGTGTAGTTGCAATAACAGTTGCTCCTGCTCGCAATAGCATTAGCGTTACATGATAGCCAATTTTTAATCGTGAGCCAGTAATTAGAGCCACTTGACCTTCTAAGTCTGCTGTTTGAAAACGCTTTTCATAGTTTAAATCACCACATCTTTCGCACATGCAGTCATAAAAAGGGTGAAGCTTCGTGAATTCAGCTTTGCAGACATAGCAGTTTCTCGGTGAATTTAAGCTTTGCTCGCCATTCTCTTTCTTTGCTTCGGTTAACAGCAATTGATTTGGCGCCGTAAATACTTCTGCTGTTCGTGCTGACCGAATTCCAGTTTTCCCCCTTGCCTCTTTATCTTTAACTCGAATGGCATCTTTAAGCTTTCGGTTTAAACTTTTTCTACGTTTTTTTAATTCCGCACGATCTGGTCGAGATAATATTCCAGCATATTTCAATAATTCAATTCGCTGTTTCTTGTCCAATTCCAACAAAGAATCACTATCTGCATTAATTGCTTTTAAAGCAGATATACATTGCTCAAGCTCTTCTTTTGTTAGCAATGGTTTGTTGGGTAAATTATTATTCATGAGCAACTTAACGGTTCAATTTTGCAACTTATTTTATATTGGAATAATTTCTAATGGCTTGAAATCCGGAACTAATTGATTCAATAATGTCGCTAGCGATTAAGCTATCAACTCCAACATTATCTGCGGCTATATCTCCTGCCAAACCGTGTATAAACACTCCTAATAAACTAGCTTCTAATGGAGAGTATCCTTGAGCAAGGAAAGAAGTCAAAATACCAGTTAATACATCGCCACTTCCTCCTGTAGCCATTCCAGGATTTCCGGTAGAATTAAAAAATACTTTTCCCCCGGGTGTAGATATTGACGTATTTTTTCCTTTTAGGATTACATAAGCATCAATCTTTCTCGATAATTGTAACTGCAATTCTAATCGCTGATAATCGCTTTTCCAATCTCCAACTAAGCGTTTAAACTCACCTGGATGTGGTGTTAAAATGCAGTTTTTAGGTAAAAATGACATCCACGTTTTATTTTCAGCTAAAATATTTAATGCATCAGCATCAAAAACCATTGGGTCGCTATTTTCTTGAATGAGTTTTTTTACAACTTGCTTGGTTTCTGTTGACAAACCAATCCCTGGACCTATTCCCAAGGCTGTAAATTTGAGTTCACTCTTCAATTCACTTAATACCTCTTCATTTTCATCAGCTGAAACCATGGCCTCAGGAACGCTAGTTTGAAGAATGAGTTCTCCGCAACTTGGCACTTGCACAGTTAAAAGGCCTACTCCTGCTCTTAAACATGCCTTAGAAGCCAAAACTGATGCGCCCATCTTTCCTTTGCTGCCTGCAAGAATCAACGCATGGCCATAAGTCCCTTTATGAGAAAATGAACCTCTGTTTTTAATGATCTCTTTGCAGTCTTGAATCTGCAAAAATTGGAATTTTGAAGGTGTTTCATTAATAAACTGATGACTCAAATTAATATTTATGAGGTACCAGTTTCCGACAAATATTGAATTTTCAGGAAATAAAAAAGCAAGTTTTGGTAACTGGATGCTTAATGTAATAGCAGCTTTTATAATATGATTTTTGATATTCTCAGAATTATCTTCTGCAAACAAGCCCGAAGGAATATCTACGGCAATAATCGTTGAGTTTAAACTATTCACTTTTTGAATAATTTCAGCTGTAAAACCCTCAACTGGTCGATTTAATCCACTACCGAAAATTGCATCAATAATTGTTGTACCTTTTTCTATTTCAAAGTTAAAGTCATCTTTTTTTAGTTTGATTAATTTGCCCTTAAAACGACTTAAATTGGTTTTTAAATTCTCAGAATAATTTGGGCTTAATTCAATCAGATAAACAATCACTTGTATTCCAACTTCTTCTAACTTTCTTGCAATGGCAAGACCATCTCCCCCATTGTTTCCAGGTCCGCAAAAAATTGAAAAGTGATTTTTTTCGCTTTCTCTTGAGATCTTACTATTTATCCACTCAAATAATTGATCAGAAGCCCTCTCCATTAAGTCGATTGACTTTATAGGTTCGTTTTGTATCGTGAAACGATCTAACTCTTGAAGTTCCTTAGCTGAAAAGACTTTTAGCATATTTGCTTTCGTTCAACAATATTTCATGTAATTCCATAACCTCAGGTAAAAGGTCAATTCCATCTTCATTCATAACAATATAATCGGCCAAACGATTTCGCTCTTCATCACTGTATTGAAATCTCATTCTCTTTTCAACTTTTTCTTTAGTTGTGTTGTCTCTCTTTATAACTCGATTGATTCGTTGGCTCTTGGGAGCAAATACATGAATAACTTTATCTAAATCATGATAGTGACCTGTTTCAAACAATATAGCAGCCTCTTTTAAAATATAAGGACTCTTGTTATATTGACTACACCACTTTTCAAATTTTTTTTGCACCAAAGGGTGAATCATTTCGGAAATTCGTTCCAATTCTTTTGGGTCATTAAAAACAACTGCCGCAAGCCTTTCTCTATCTAAGGAACCATCAGTAAAGTACATCTCTTCACCAAAGATCTTTTTTACTTTTCGAATTAGTTTTTTGTCTTTATTTAACAATTCCCTACCAACATCATCTGTCGTAAATACAGGAATTCCAAAATTTTTAATAATTCTACATACAGAGCTTTTACCACTACCTATTCCTCCTGTTATTCCAATTTTTAGCATTATTTTTTCACTATAAATTCAACATTAGATGGTTCTAGTCTAAGTAATTCTACATATTTAGGATATCCGTTTATAGAAATAGGAAGTTTCTTCATTTCTAAATCAGACTTCTTCAGATCAACTTTCGCCAATAGTACACTTTCGATAAAATTTTCATATTCACTTAATGGAACTAAGAAAACTGCTTTAACTTTTGTAGGGAATGTTCTTATCGAAATATTCTCATCATAAGTCTTCGTATTTATAGAGAGTTCAAAAACCTTCTCCGTAAATTTTTCTACTGGAACACTAATTAAAACTTTCGATGGGTCAATTATGGTTTTTTTGCTCAGATGACTTCTCTTAAAGCCAATAGAAAATTGATTGGTATCAGTCAAGTTTACTTGATCAAGTAATTCTGTTTCAATAAATTCAAGGCTATCTATCATTCGTTTCGGACCAGAAATTCTCACTTTATTTGGCTTAACTATAACTTCTCCTCGGATGTTATAACCAGCCTTGTAGTTTAGTTTCAGATTCGTTTTT
>CAYPJC010000090.1:7269-7862 GCA_964410855.1 uncultured Flavobacteriales bacterium
AGCTGAATAAAACGAATATCTTTGTCCAAGGCATCTCGCACACTATTTTGTAATCTTTTTGTAGGAATTACATAAAGACCGTTTTTCATAGGTCTGGCAAAATTTAAATTTACTTCTACTGCTGTTTGATTCAAACTCATTTGCTCCCCCAATAAATCAAATCCATTTCCACTTACTTGAATTTGAATTGTTTTAGGTGGCGTCTCCACCAACAAAAAGTCATCTGACATTTTAACGTACTTAAGTGGTACACTTAAATCAGTTGTATAATCTTTTGAAAGGGCAGTAAGAAACCAAAATGAAGTAGATAGCAATAAACAAAAAAAGAAGATAATCACTCGTTTATCAAGATCTATCTTCCCTTTTTTGGAATCAAAAAATAAATTTTTGACTGTTTTTTTCACACCAATAATTTAAGGTGAAAATACGATTTATTTACCTGCTTGCTTAAGGGGCTCATTCGAACTGAAATCAGAAGAAACAGCTGACTTTTCGATCATTAGCCTAACTCCATCACCTGCGTCTATAGCAATTGTATTTTCCTTTACTTCCAAGATTTTTCCGTGAATTCCACCAATAGTGACTACTTTATC
>CAYPJC010000091.1:0-379 GCA_964410855.1 uncultured Flavobacteriales bacterium
GTGTTTCTAATTTGATCAATTAATCTTCCTTTTAAATCAAATACACTTAATCTAACATTGGAATTTTCTTCTACATTAAAAGAAATATTAACAAAATTGCTAAAAGGATTTGGATATGTTTTTACCCCTTCAATAGCAATAGACGATTCATTACCTTTAAGTCTAGCTAGTGGTATTGTTGTTGTAAAATCAAATACTACGCTTGTATCGAGACTATAATTTTGAGATTTTGTTTTCAAACCATTATAATTGGTTCTAAATTGAACTAAATTATCAGTTTTTATCATTTCCATACTTGTAGGCGTTGTTCCCGAACCAAAAGTATGAACTCCATCAATGCTAGAATGATAATTAGCTATAAGTGCAAGTGAACCTGTAT
>CAYPJC010000091.1:389-5329 GCA_964410855.1 uncultured Flavobacteriales bacterium
GATTCTTTATCTTTTTTTGTAGTTATTGTTATTTTTTTTGTAATTTAAAATACTAATGATTTAGCGTGAATTTTTTTTTTATATTTTTTTTTCAAACCATTATATACCATATAATACTTATCTAAAGTATTATCTCCTTCAACAAGTGCATATATATTTCCATTATTATCAGTTGTACCTAAATATTGGTTGGAGATAGGATTAAACCCTCCTTTTGTATATGTAGCTACTCCGCCTGATAGTCCAACACCTTCACTAGTTTTTAAAGTAATATTAGCAAGTATTCCACCAAATTGACAACCGCTAACTGAAAAGCTCATCCATGAAGACCAACTAGAACCAGTTTTAAATTTGAATTTATAATTACCCGGCAATAAATTCATTGTTGGCTTATTAAAGGGCTTATTTCTTGTACCTCTAAATTTAATATCTCCAGTATGATTTAAGGTAACTGCTGTTGTAGTAAAATCTATCTCGTTTACCTGAGCATCAACCAATATTACATTTTTTCTTTGAAACCAATTATTGTACACCATCTTAATCTTTACAGGTCTTGAGTTATCCTGAAAAGCATAAAAACTTACAGTTCCAGTTGTACCAGTTGTACCATATGTATCGGTAAAACCAATACTATTTCTTACTGTGCCGCCTATAGGATCTAATATTAACCCATCACATGTTTTAAGGTTCACATTAACTTTAACAGCCATAAAATCTGAATTCACACTTACATCTTGCTTCCTTAAAGTTTGATTAAGTCTTACTTGAACTCTATTGCCTGTCCAATTACTGCAACCAATACTTGCAAACCATTCACCATTAGCATCTGTTTGAAAAGTTTGCCATGGTTGATTTCTTCCATTACATTCGTAACGCCACTCCAAATTAGGTTGGCTACCAGAATTCCCTACTGGAGGATTGTAATTTTCCATTGCATTTCCATTCTCATCTACTAAACGAAGGAAGCCGCCAGATACTGAACAGCCTGAAACTACAATGTCTTTTATGATGCCACTAACACCGCCAAATCGAAATTTATATGTAAGTGGTAACATTTCTATTTCACCTGTATAGCTTTGCCATGCCCCGCCAAAACCTATGCGGTAATGTATTGGTGAAGCACCAAATATATTTACTGTGGTTGATGTAAATAACACGTTTGGATTAACAGAAACGTCTTGTAATTTGTTATTTTGGTATTTATTAGCGTCATCACCTAAATATATAACTTGGAACCCATATTTATCTAAAGATCCACTTGCATTAAGGTCTAGTAACTCTAATGGCCCAGTAACGGCTTGAAAACCCCCAGTATACCCTACTCTATACCCGAGGGTGCCTGCTAATGCATTCTCATCGCAATCCTCAAATGCCACATTTACCTCTATTGTTTGGAATACAATATCTGAATCAACATTAATATCTTGTAATTTAAAAGTGCTTTGACCAGCCGCGCCATATGTTACTCGGAAGTTATAATTGGTTTTTGGAGTTAAAGGTGTACCAGAAGTAATAGGCACATAAGCCCCCGAGTACCCTGTTCGATAATCCCAAGAAACACCTGTTGTAATTTCAACACCATCATGGTCATTGAGTTTAAGTGTTACAGAAATATCTTGAGCATAAATAAATGCTGAAGCAAAAGTCATAACTAAAAAAGCAATGAAGCTTTTAGTGTATGTTAAAAGTTTTGAGCTAAGCAGTATTGAATAGGTTTTATTTTTCATTATAATATTGAATGTTAATTATTGAGTGTTAATTTTCGACGAAAGTAGCCTTTTGTTCTATAAGAACCAAATTTAACTCTACGAACCTCATGGAAAAAGCATCATAAAAAATAGTGTGAAAGGGTATTAATTTTCATATAGTCTTTTTATTTTTGCCACTAATTATTCGTATAATTATAGATAGTGAATATGATATACAAATATTGATTAGAAATTCTTCTCAAAATTTCTCCTTGATAAAATAAGATAGCTCTCAATCTTTTAAAGAATGAAAAAAAAGCTAAACAAGGGGGCAAGGGTAAAAGATTTAAGGCCGATTTAGATAATGAATACCTTAAAAGGTTCAAAACTTATAATGCTTTTGCCCTGAGCAAAATGGTCTTTATACTAAGTCTTGTATATTGAACTTCAATATATCACAACAAACCCATGTAGTTAGAATAAAATCAATGAACAAGCTCTTAAACCAAATTAATACCGATGGATACGAGAAATGTGCTCTTGAAATCACAGAATTCACATCTGAAAAGGAAAGTAAAGAATATGATGCCTGTCGGTTTAAATTAAACGGACTAAACATCATTAGCAGAAATGGAAAACGGACTCCTAAAAAAGTGGGTCAGTTCGTAACCTTTTGGAAACGAAGCGAAATCGGACCAATTGAACCATTTAACGAAATAGATTCTTTTGATTTTTATGTGGTAAACCTGCAGACTAAAACCGAGTTGGGACAATTTGTTTTCCCAAAGTCTGTACTGATTAAAAAAGGCATAATTTCAACTAAAAAGAAGGAAGGAAAAAGAGCCTTCAGAGTCTACCCTATTTGGGACATTGCTAATAACAAACAAGCTTTACGAACTCAAAAGTGGCAGCTGGATTATTTTTACCAAATGGATAATTCAACAGACCTTAAAAGAGTTGTAAAATTGTATAACAAAGAATGATATCAAATTACCAACAGTACAATTAAATGAATGCCAAAAGAATAGACACCTTAAATATTTCATTGGTAGTTATATCATTAGTTATTGCTATAAAAATTCCTTTTAAACTTTTTCTATTCTCCTACGCCATTCTAGGTCCCTTGCATTATTTAACTGAAATAAGTTGGCTGCATAAGAAGAACTATTTTTTAGCAGCCAATAAAAAAAAATGGTCACTCCTATTTATTATTCTAACGCTGATCATATCTATTTATCCTATTGTTAACTTCCTTGACTTGGAAATGTCTCAATCAGTAGATAATTTAATAATATGGATCAGAGAAAAAAATAGCGTTCTCATCTTGATAGGGTTTTTATTTGCAGGCTGCTTAATCTTTTTAAAAAGAATAAAAAGTTTAGGACTGGCATTTTTTCTAGTCACACTAATCTCATTTTTAGCTGCACTTTATTTTCCGAGTCTATTTGTAATTATAGGCCTGTTCCTCCCCACACTCGTTCATGTTTATGTTTTTACCTTACTTTTTATTCTTTATGGGGCATTAAAAAGTAAAAGCAGTTATGGAATATTCTTAGTAATAGCTTTACTTATTGTTCCTTTTATTATTTCATTCCTTCCGATTGATTCTATAACTTATCGGCCTTCAAGCGATATAAAAGATGCTTTTATATCAAGCCGTTTTTCAATTCTAAGTTCAAAAATTGCTATTCTATTCAACAAATTAGATAATGGTGAATTCAATTTATTATCAGAAGTAGGAATTAGAATTCAAATTTTTATAGCCTTTGCATATACCTATCACTACTTAAATTGGTTTTCAAAAACGTCTATAATAGGATGGAAAAATGCCATTACAAAAAAGAATGCTGGTATAATTCTAGTTGTATGGGTAACCTCAATCAGTTTATACATTTATGATTTTGCTACCGGATTTGTCGCTCTATTTTTTCTAAGCTTTTTGCATGTATTTTTAGAGTTCCCACTTAATGTAATTACAATTCGGGAAATATTTTTTCCAACAAAAACTAAGGAGCCAAGAAAAATAAATAAATCGGAGACTATTGAAAAGGCTTATCAGTCAAAATAAAAACCTCCGGGAATAATGCCTGCTTTGAAATTGCCTAGCTCCTCCCCGATTTTATTGTAGCGATAAATGACCCCTTGCTGCAAGTAATCAATGGCATCACTCACATAAAGGTCACCTGTATTTGTATCAACTCCAAGGCTATAAATTAATCTACCGTTAGAAGCTATCTTTGACTGTGTAGGCAATGAATTAGACTGAATATCCATCTCAAAAACATCGTTCATCAGATACAGAAGCTTATCTCCATTTTCGTTGACTTGCAAACTGCCAATGCTTTTAGCAATATCGCTTAGCTCGAATGTTTTTTCTATGATTAGCTTGATTGGATCAATGCGGTGAATGGCAGGATAGCCCTGATTAATGCCTCCTGAACAAGCTACCCATACCTTACCCATAATGTCAACCACAATGGATTGCGGTTGCAGATTGGTTGGAATTTTTGCCAACAAAGAATCAGTTTTTACATCAAAAACCCAAATCTGTGCACTATCTACCTGACAAACAAAGGCTTTATCATTTACCAATACCATTCCTTCTGTCCAGCCAGATGTAGCAATGGTCTTTTCAATGCTTAAGGTTTGAGGGTTAATTACAGTTATTTTTTGGGCATATAAATCGCTTACATAGGCCTTAGTAGCACTAATTGGTAGGATATAACGAGGTGAATTTAAACCACTTATTTTTCCAATAGATGTAAAGTCTAGGCCTGAAACTACCTCAATTTTAGCTGAATTATTCACTACGATAAAGTAATTTTCACCCATTTTTACCATCGACTGCACTACATCACCGATTGGTCGTCCTAAATTATTAGCTTTAAACACATCATGTTGCACCGAATTTAAGCTGGGGTCATAAAGAGAAATACTTCCGTTGGCCGATTGAAAATTTCCCTCATTTAAAATAAATACTTTTTTATTTAGTGGATATAGCTGAACGATGGTCTCTTCCTTTTCTTTTTTACAGGCAGATAAAAGAGCTATACATGCAAAGAGAATAAAGGTATTTCTAATCATTCTTAACAAACCCATAATTAATGTAAATGATATGCTAAACTCAATTGATAATTTCGGTTTGGCATTGGACGCCATTGAATGGCTTGGTATTCTAAGTCAAATAAATTGAGAACCGAAACTTGAATATCTAATGTATGTTGCTTAAGGCTTATGGACTTTCCAGCATTG
>CAYPJC010000091.1:5339-5608 GCA_964410855.1 uncultured Flavobacteriales bacterium
AGATTATAAGAAGCTAACCAATCGCTATTATCAGTCGTTAAATAGCGTGCACCAACAAATTGCCATTGGTAATTCATAAAGTACCTTCTATAATCTAAACGAAGTGAAATATTCGCTTGATGTTCAGGTAAATAAATTAACTGCTGATTCATTGCTCCATCTTCTTCGTTTAGCTTCGTTTTGTTAATGGATTGTGTGTATGTGTAGTTCGCTAAAAGTGTTTTTCTCAAAACTCCTTTGAGTTGCTTTAGTTCTAATCGACTCTCCAC
>CAYPJC010000091.1:5637-6532 GCA_964410855.1 uncultured Flavobacteriales bacterium
TTCTCAAATTTACAGCCTGCCAAAAGCCAAGTGCTGTTGGTTGCCATTGTATGTAATTATCAATGCTTGAATAATAAGCGGTATTGTTGATCACTAAATCCCAATTATCCTGAGCAAGTGATTTGTGGAAAAGAAACCCCGCTTCCAACGACTGATTTTGTTCTGCTTTTAAGTCTGCATTACCCCCCGCCTGCCAATATAAATCATTTAATGAAGGGTACTTAATATTTTTACTAGCCTTTGAAAATAGCAACAAATCTTTATTAAACTGATATTTCAATTCGACTTTAGGGAGTAAGTACTGCCCTTCATCTACGATCACTTCTTCCCGAAGAGCTGCAGCTAAAGATAGTTTTTTGCTTAATTGATGGCTGATTTCTATAAAAGCAGAAACTCGTTTTCTTTGTATCTTTTCTGAGTCAAATGCTAATTGTTCAGCCTTTTCTATGTCAACATTTAAGCGAGCATAAAGTGTCGTTTTTTTCCAATTTCGCTCAAAATCTGCTAGATTTCTAAAACTCGTATTGACTGATTTACTAACTTCTGGTAGTCTAGAATTATCGTAAGCAATCTCATCAGATATAATTGAACTTTTAATGGAAAACTGATAGTTGTCGCCATAATATTTATACCCCAAAATCCCTCGAATAGATTTGTCTTGTTGATTTTCACGAATATCATTCAATGTCATTAATACCGGCAAATTTCGATCTGATTGGTAAACCCAAAGATGTGCTTCCAATTGCTGATTTTCTTTTGGCCTGAAATGAATAGATTGCATAAAGCTCTTTTGTAACAGAGAGGCATTTTCTACTTCCTTTGTTGGAAATCCAGCTTCACCTAGGTCTTCATACTTGAAATTATTATCGGCAGTTCTATATAACACCCTACTAAC
>CAYPJC010000091.1:6585-7862 GCA_964410855.1 uncultured Flavobacteriales bacterium
ATATTTTAAAGATGAATTACGATAGTTATAACTGCCAAAATCTTGAGACAATGAAAGCGATTTTCGTTTTTTAAACTCTACTGAATTATTCAACTGCAAGGCTCCTCCTAAACCTCCAGAGCCACTTTTTAAACTTGCACTCCCATATTCCACTTGTACTTTATCTAAAAAAAGATTGGGATAAAGTGATAAGTCAACTACTCCATTGGTTGCTGAATTTAGTTGAATTCCATTCCAATAGACATTCGAATGTGAGGAACCACTTCCTCGCATAGAAACAGTTGCCATACTACCCATTCCGTATGATTTTACAAATAGATTTGCTCGATTAGCCAACACTTCACCTATATTTCGATTCATAGGGTTGTTTAAGCTTGTAGTATCAATTTGCTGCTCAGAGGAATGAGAGAATAACTGATCCGTAGAAATGGAAACTTCAGGAATATTAATGGTGTCCTTATATACTTCCTGTCCAGTAGATTGAAAGGAATGAAATAGAATTAAAAGAACTGCTAAAACCCTCATTGTTTAATGATTTTAGCAGTTCCAAATTCATTTTTTAACCTTAAGTTCAAAAAGTACATTCCAGCTCCTAGAAAATCCATTTCAATTGATTGGGCAATTACTATTCCTCGACTTAGTTGCATTCCCTTACTATCTGATAGAAAATAATCAGCAGATTCCCATTTTTTATCTAGATACACCGATTGTTGCACTGGGTTTGGGTAAAACTTCACTGCTTTGACTTCAATCTTTTTCAATCCAAGTGGATTAAGATGTATTGCTCCCACCCCATCCAAATCAAAGCCTCCCGAAGGAAATGGAGTTGGGTATTGGTCATTTATTTTATTTCCAGCACTATCTCTTGTCGCATAAGCATCGTCCAAACTTCCAACCACATCAATAATTTTAATGTGTGTAATTTTTTGAATGTCCAAACCATTAATACCTTCCAACTCGTTCAAGTCAAATGGTGTTCCATAACTTGACTTGTATTTTCCTGCCAAATTATTGATTTCGCTTGCTTCTATGCTACCAAATGAGCCAACTCCTGCAGTGGTATCAGTCAAAGAATGAGCAGGAAATCTATAGAAGTTAGTCCCGTCTGAACTAACTTCTACAAAAGCCAACTCTAAAAAAGTAGCATTGAAGGCATTTTCAAATACAGCAAAATCAGGACCTTGCCCATCAAAAATGCTTCCATTGAAACTAATAAGTGCTTCTCCACCATCTCCTAAAGAAACCACTTGATTTCCATCTGCTTTTCCCAATGCATT
>CAYPJC010000092.1:0-2242 GCA_964410855.1 uncultured Flavobacteriales bacterium
CAGTAGGTGATCCTTTAGAACTTAAGAAGGTATTTACACCAATTATAGGAAATTCTCCACTGTGCTTTAAACCTTCATAGTACAAACTCTCCTCTTGAATCTTGCTTCGTTGATACATGGTTTCCATCGCACCAAGCACTCCCCCTCTTTCTGTAATTCGATCAAACTCTTTTAAAACTGCTTCTTCTACCAAATCAGTTAATTCTTCAATAATAAATGATCCTTGGATAGGGTTTTCATTTTTCGCTAATCCCAATTCACGGTTAATTATTAATTGGATAGCCATTGCTCTTCGAACTGACTCTTCAGTTGGGGTTGTAATTGCTTCATCATAAGCATTGGTGTGCAGTGAATTACAGTTATCATAAATCGCATACAATGCTTGTAAAGTGGTTCTAATATCATTAAAGTCTATCTCTTGTGCATGCAATGAGCGGCCAGAAGTTTGAATATGATATTTCAACATTTGCGCTCTCGGATTCGCTGCATATTTGTTCTTTAATGCCTTCGCCCAAATTCTTCGTGCTACCCTTCCAATTACTGCATATTCAGGGTCGATTCCATTTGAAAAGAAAAATGAAAGATTTGGCCCAAATGCGTTAATATCCATACCTCTACTCAAATAATACTCTACATAAGTAAAGCCATTTGATAAGGTAAAGGCCAATTGGGTAATTGGATTAGCACCAGCTTCTGCGATATGATAACCTGAAATAGAAACCGAATAAAAATTTCGAACAGCATTATCAATAAAATACTCTTGCACATCACCCATCAACCTCAATGCAAACTCTGTGGAAAAAATACAGGTATTTTGAGCTTGATCTTCTTTCAATATATCAGCTTGAACTGTTCCTCGAACAATTGCAATCGTTTCCTTTTTTATTTTTTCGTAAACAGGCTTTTCCAATACTTGATCTCCAGTAACTCCTAATAGCATTAATCCAAGACCATCATTCCCTTCAGGAAGAGCCCCTTGATATATAGGCCGTTCAACTCCTTTATTTTGATAAACCTTAGCAATTATGGCTTCTACTTTCTTTTCTAAGTTGTTTTCTTTAATGTATAACTCACATTGCTGATCGATGGCAGCGTTCATAAAAAACCCTAGAAGCATAGGAGCCGGGCCATTAATTGTCATTGAAACAGACGTCATTGAGTCTGCCAAGTTAAAACCTGAGTATAATTTTTTCGCATCATCTAAGCAACAAATAGATACTCCCGCATTTCCTATTTTACCATATATATCTGGTCTATTACCTGGGTCTTGACCATATAAGGTAACTGAATCAAAAGCCGTTGATAATCTTTTTGCTGGCAGGCCTTTAGAAACATAATGAAATCTCCGATTTGTCCTTTCAGGCCCGCCTTCACCTGCAAACATTCTAGTTGGATCCTCACCTTTTCGTTTAAAAGGAAACAAGCCAGCTGTATAAGGAAATTCTCCAGGTACATTTTCTTGTAAATTCCAATTTAATAAATCTCCCCACGCTTCATATTTGGGCAATGCTATTTTAGGGATTTGAGAATGGGACAATGATTCCGTATGGGTATCCATCTTTAATTCCTTATCTCGAACTTTGAAGGTATAAATAGGATTCTTATACCTCGCTTTCTTCTTCGGCCAATCTTCAATTAATTTGAAATTTTTTGGATCTATATCGAGCTTTAATTTTTCATAAGTCTCTTCCAAATTTTTTATCAGTCTATCCTTATCATCTGGGCTAATTTCTCCAATCGTTTGAATTGACTTTCGAAGACTGTATAGCTTTTGAGCTACTTCTGACTGTTCTTTAGCCCATTGATCATAGCTTCTATTGTTTTCAGAAATCTCAGATAAATAACGAACTCTTTTCGGTGGAATAACAAATATCTTCTCAGACATTTCATCGGTTATTTCAAAGGTAGAATTAAGGTTTGAGTCAGTTTTTTCATCAATTTTATCCATGATTCGCTTATAAAGCTGGTTCATTCCTGGATCATTAAACTGAGAGGCTATTGTTCCAAAAACAGGTAAGTCTTCCGGTTTAGCTTCCCACAATTGATGATTTCTTTGATACTGTTTTTTTACATCTCTTAGGGCATCTAACGAACCTTGTTTATCAAATTTATTGATGGCAATTACATCTGCAAAGTCCAACATATCTATCTTTTCCAACTGAGTTGCAGCTCCAAATTCTGGAGTCATAACGTATAAGCTAACGTCAGAATGCTCGGTAATTTCTGTATCTGATTGACCTAT
>CAYPJC010000092.1:2252-7834 GCA_964410855.1 uncultured Flavobacteriales bacterium
GTTTTGCCTAAAAAGTGGAAAAGGTGTATATTTTCAAGTATTATTAAGTCAAATTTAGCAGCCTTTAATATGGAAACTGCTTCTCTAACATGTTTTGACAATGCCAGGTTGCTTTGTCTAGTGGCCAATGAACGCATATAAACTCGATCATTCTTTATCGAATTCATTCTAATTCTATCCCCTAATAATGCTCCACCTGTTTTCCGCTTAGATGGGTCAACTGAAATAATTCCAATGGTTTTGTCTTCAAAGTCTACTAAAAACCTTCGAACTAATTCATCAACTAATGAAGACTTTCCTGCTCCTCCAGTTCCGGTTATACCTAATACTGGAGTTTTTACTTTCGCAGCCATTTTATGAACCTCATCTAATATGCTTGCTGATGCTTCAGGGAAATTTTCAGCACCTGAGATTAAATTACCGATTGACTTAGCATCTTTCTCACTCAAATGGTTAATCGCTCCATTTAAATTTTCTCCAGTAGCATAATCGCTTTGCATGACTAGATCATTTATCATGCCTTGCAGTCCTAATGCTCTTCCGTCATCCGGTGTGTATATTCTAGTAATGCCATAATCATGTAATGCCTTAATTTCTTCAGGAAGTATAACACCTCCACCTCCACCAAATATCTTAATGTGTGATGCTCCTCTTTCAACAAGTAGATCACGCATGTATTTAAAATATTCGTTGTGTCCTCCTTGATAAGAAGTCATTGCAATGGCATTGGCATCTTCTTGAATGGCAGTATCTACAACTTCTTGAGCACTTCTATCATGACCTAAATGAATCACCTCAACACCTGTTGATTGTATGATTCGTCTCATCACATTAATTGCAGCATCATGGCCGTCAAATAAAGAGGCAGCTGTTACAATTCGAATTTTATGTTTGGGTTGATAAGGTGCTACGGTTTCCATAAATCAAAAAATTTGCGAAGCGCAAAGTTAAGCTTTTAAGGATTGAAGGTCAATAGCACATAAGCTGTTGAAAGAAAAAAATCAACTTCTTTGAGACCTAGAATTCAACTTCTTTTTTAACTGTCTTTTTACCCCTTTTTACCTTCACAATAGTTTTATCTCCTTTTTTGAATTTACTAAGGGCTTCCATATAGCTTTGCATTCCATCCACCTTATATTCTCCCATTTCGATTACTATATCTCCTTTTTCAAAGCCAGCTACACTAGCAGGTCTTCCGTCTGTTACCCCATCAATTCGCATTCCATCACCTTGAAATAAATAATCAGGCATTACGCCAAGTGTCACAGTAAATCGTGGAGACATGCTACTATCTTGTTTCGTTTTTGTAAACCTTAGTTTATCAACTTGGTCAACTTCCATCATTAGATTAAAAACTAGATCATGAATGGTAGCAATTCCCACATAATTAATTTTATCGCTGTCATCAGTAGGTTTATGATAATCTGCATGCTGACCTGTAAAGAAATGAAGCACCGGAACATTGATTAAGTAAAAAGAGGTATGATCAGAAGGCCCAACACCAGACTCCCCCAATATGAGTTCAAGATTGGACACATTGGCCGATTCCAATTTCTTCTTCCAAATGGGTGAAGTTCCAACTCCATTAATTGCTAGGCCTTTACTTTCATCTAAGCGTCCAACCATATCAAAATTTAGCATGTAACTAATTTTTGCTGCTTCAATAGTCGGGTTTTTACAAAAATAATTTGAACCCCAAAGACCTTTTTCTTCTCCAGAAAATGCAATAAAAAGATAGTTGTAGCCTTTTAATTTTTGGCTATTACTAACTTGTTCCGCTAATTGAAGCAATAAAGCAACTCCACTTGCATTGTCATCTGCTCCGTTATGAATCTCACCATTCTTTGCGGCATGTAATGACCCTTCAGAACCTGTACCCAAATGATCAAAATGAGCTCCAATTACAACAGTGAATTTTGCTTTGTTATCTTGGAACCCAATCACATTCATCCCTGTAATCTCTTTGGCAATACTCACCGCTTCCGTAGCATGAGGATTTGCTTTAGGTGTAACTGAAAAAAATTGGAGATACCCTTCAGTTCCCTTTGGAGTTAAGCCAATGTTCTTCATTCTTTCAGAGATAAAAGCTGCTGCTTTTTCTTCCCCATCTGTTCCAATTTCACGCCCTTTCAATTCATCTGAAGCTAAAAATTCAATATCAATTTTCAATTGATCGATATTTGCTTCTTGAGAAAAGCAAGTTGTTACAATAAAATAGCATATGAAACCAAATAAAACTTTCTTCATTCTTCAATATTTTTTTCAAAATTAACCAATTCAAGAACATAGCATTTAGGTTAATCCTTAACTTTGCACTCAAATTTTTTACTATGAGAATACTTGGTCTTTTACCGTTTTTATTAATTTTAATTGGATGCAACTCAAATCCAAAAAACGAAAATGATTCTTCTGTCGAGATTATAGAAACAGATAGCATTCCTACTGATACTTTAATAAGAGCCGGGGAGAAACACTTTAGCTCATTAACACAATTAACTAATGGCGGCGATAATGCTGAAGCATATTGGAGCTTTGATGATACTAAATTAGTATTTCAAGCAAACAACCCGGAGTGGGATTTAGAATGCGATCAAATATTCGTATTTGATTGGCAAAACGATGATTTAATAAATGAAATACCTAAAATGGTAAGTACCGGAAAAGGAAGAACCACTTGCTCTTACTTTTTACCCGGAGACAGCACTATTATCTATGCAGCTACACATTTAGCTGATACGAATTGCCCGGCAGTTCCAAAAAGGAATGATGGCAAGTATGTTTGGCCGATTTATGAAAGCTTCGACATTTTTACTGCTGACTTAGATGGCAATATTTTAACACAATTAACCAACGAACCAGGTTATGATGCTGAAGCAACTGTATCTCCAATGGGAGATAAAATTGTATTTACTTCAATGCGCACTGGCGATTTGGAATTATTTACTTGTGATATTGATGGAAGTAATGTGAAGCAGATAACCGATGAGCTGGGATATGATGGAGGAGCATTCTTTTCTCCAGATGGCAAACAACTCATATTTAGAGCTTCAAGACCTCAAGGAGACTCAGCTGTTAACGAATACAAAGCCTTATTAGCAAATGGTTTAGTTCAACCAACAAATATGGAATTGTTTATTTGTAATTCGGATGGATCTGATATGAGACAGCTAACGGATTTAGGTCAAGCCAACTGGTGCCCATTCTTTCACCCATCTGGCGAAAAGGTAATTTTTGCATCAAATCATGAGTCCAAACGAGGGTTTCCTTTTAATCTATATTTGATTAATGTGGATGGAACTGGCTTAGAACAAGTTACTCAAGATGAAACATTTGATGCTTTTCCTGTATTTTCAAATGATGGGAAGAATTTAATATTTTCTTCTAATCGAAATAATGGCGGAACTAGGGAAACAAATCTCTTTGTTGCCAAGTGGAAAGACTAAATCTATGAAGGTGTTTTAATATGTTTGATAAGAACGCCAACACATCCTTCTTCTCCTTCAACAGCCTCATTTTTAGATTTAGAAGCTTCAACTGATATTTCAATGATTAAGCTGAGTGAACCAGCAGCAGTGAACTCTAGCTCATTCGCATAATTCTTTATTGTCATATAGCAACTCCTTTACCAATCTAAATCTAGAATCTTTTCCATTACTATCAGACGAATTAAGTCCATCTTCTTGTTCTATAGTTATGACCTCACCCTCTTCAGTGCTTCCATTGGAATTTACTAAAAGCCTTTTTTTCTGATATACTTTAAACCGTATTTGATCACCTAAAATTGATTCATGGCAAATGGCTATTTTATAATCAAATCCCTCATAACCAACCATGTGAAATTCTGATATTTGACCAACTCCAAGAGAAGTACTCTTTGATTGACTATCAAACTTCATTTGACCTTCTTCAAGTTGTTTACAAGATGTTTTATGATAGTTAACACAGTTATTCTGTGCAAATAAACTTGTACATCCAATTAAAGAAAGTAATAGTAGCGTTCTAAAATTCATTTTAATATCCTTTTAATTAGGCAATTATTTTTGCTCGATAAGCATTAATAGCTTCTTTAAGTGCTATATATTGAGCTTCTGTTATATTTATCTTGCTTCCTTTTCCAAAGACCAATTTCTTTCCCTCTTTTGAAGTGGTCTGAGAAGCCTTTTTTTCTTCGACTAAAGAAGCAAATACACTTCGAATATTCTTAATATCGTTAATTGCGTCAGCTACTCCCGTCTCATTCTCATTCTTTTTCAAATAAGTATATAAATTACCAAATGTAATTTTCTGATCAGCAATTCGCTGGGTAGTTGAAGACTTAGCGTCTATTTCTTGAACTGAATTCAATATAATATATAGGCTTTCAATCCACCCACCTAAAGACATTAATGCCAATTTTCCATTTTGTTCATTTGCTTCTAAGTAATCAACAGCTTGGTAATAAGCATCACCAGCAATCACAGCTAATGAATCTGGCTCTTCCATATTGGCTTGTATTTTATCCAGCGTCTCAGAAGTCATCATTTCGGAAATATTCATTTCTGATCCTAAGCGCTTAACCACTTTATACAATTCAATGGTTGACTCAATATCTCGGTAAGCTGCGGCATAAGCTAAATCTGCAGTATATACTCCAAAATTCAACGCTTTCTTAATTGGATCCACATAATCTTTTGAAACATTAGGATCATTAATTAAGTCTTTTGAGTATTGAATACCAGCATCACTTATAAAACTGAACATTTGCTCAGGTGAAGGTATTGGATAAAAAGCCTTTTCTCTTTGCTCTACTTGTGGAGCCGCTGCTTCTACTGCTTCTATATTAGTAGCATCACTATCGCTCTCTTCATCTCTTTTTGATGGCTCACCGCAAGCGGTTATGAGAATTAAACTCCCAATAATAAACTTTTGTAAATTTTTATACATTTCTTTAAATTATAGTCCCCTAAATTATAAAATCTATTAAGAAATTAACTATTAAAAGCATTTTTTTTAGGAAGCGATTTCTAATTTCCTTTTACGGAGCAAATGAAGGCCTAAGTATGTCAACAATCCGTTTAGGATAATAATTTCGAATCCAAACTGATATCCATTCAACCAAGAAACTGAATTTAAGTTAATTAAGTATGTCAAAATGGGACAGATTAAACACAGAATCGGAACCCATTTATCTTTGATTTTAAACTCATGCATCAAGCCAAATGAGTAAAGTCCTAATAGTGGACCATAAGTATATCCTGCTGCTTTAAACAAACTACTTATTACGCTTTCGTTACTAACTAAGCTAAATAGTAAAATAACAATGAACAACACAACTGACATGATAATATGAACTTGTTTTCTCAGCCTTATTCCTTTTAATTCAGGTTTGTCTCTAACATTTAAAAAATCAATGCAAACCGATGTTGTCAAAGCTGTTAAAGCAGAGTCAGCACTCGAATATGCGGCGGCAATTAAACCAAGAATAAAGAAAATAGCAGCTAGCATTCCTAAATTTCCACCTAAAGCTATTTGAGGGAAAAAATCATCTGATTTCTCTGGAATTTGAATGCCTAACTGATTAGCATAAATAAATAATAAACAAA
>CAYPJC010000093.1:0-7801 GCA_964410855.1 uncultured Flavobacteriales bacterium
TTATTTACCAAGTCAGTTTCTGTCTGTTCCATCAACTCACCAAGCTTTTTTAAGTTTCCATTTCCTTGGCCATTTCCTTCCCCAATTTCGTCTTGCATTTCTTGAACAGCTTTTCTAATTGCTTCCTGCTTAGCTGCCATTTGTGCCAATTCCTTGCTCATTCCTGAAGTGCCTTTCCCACCTTTCCCATTCTTATCGCCTCCTGGCTTTTTGCCATTTTCCATAGCCTTCTTCAATTCCTCCATTTGCTTATTAAGTTGTTCCTGCATCTTTTTCATTCCGGCCTTACCTTTGCCAGCTGAAGGCTTTCCTCCTCCTGGTTTTTCACATTTCCCCTTCCCTTCCTTCTTTTGCATTTGTTTTTGCATGCTTTGTATTGCTTCATCTAAAAGTAATGCCAGATTATTGATTGAAGTCATAGAAAGCTGCTGTCTTGAATTTGCGAGAGCTGTTCTTCGCTCTCCAAGTTCATCAATCGCTTTTTTCATATTGTAGCTAACGCTTGTCATCTCTTTATTAATTATACTTTTAAGTTGAATGATTCGCTTGCTTAAAGCGAAAAGAGAATCTTCAATTATCTTGGAATCATCTTGAAGTTTCTTTTGTTCTTGCACTAAGGATACATATTGAGGGTCATTTATATTTGTTTTCTTTAGCTTTTCCATCACTTCTTCTTGATCAAAGGAAAGCTCTATTAGGTTTTCAAGAATTGCTCTTAAGTCTTCTAAGTTTTCTGCATTTGCTTGAGATGCCATTTGGCTTTGCATGTTACTTAGTTGTTCGGACAATTCATCCATTTTTTCCTCTGAACTTTCTTGGCTTTCAGAAGCTTTTTTCTTATTGTTTTTAGAAAGCTCCTCTGAACTTTTTTCCATGTCTTTTTTGATGCTTTCTTCTAAAGAGTCAGTATTTTCCATCTTGTTAGGCTCTTCTAGTTCCTGGTTCTTTTTCTCTAATTCGTCCAGTTTTTTAGATAATTCATCAAATTCTTTATTCAATTCATCTTGCTTCTTTTTAAGAGAATCCTCATTCGCCTTTTTTTCAAGTGACTCATCCTTCAGCTTTTCTTGCTTCTTCTTAATTTCATCTAATTGTTTTATGGCATCACTTAATTCTTTTTCAACCTCTAGCTGTTTGAATAACTCTAAATTTCTATCCAACTCTTTTTCTAATTCTTCATTGCTTAATTCAATCTTTTCTAATGCTTTTTGAAGATCATCTTTCTGTAGCTGTTCCATCATTTTTTCAATCTGCTTCATCATCTCTTTCATTTCCTCGCTCATAACGTTTTTAAAAAGCTCTTCAAGCTGCTTCTGCTTTTTAAGGATTTCTTCATCTTCTTTAGAGTATTCTTTTTGTATTTGATTATTCTGTTGGTTTTTCTTTTCCAATCTCTCTAAAGACTCTTGAACCTTTCGTTGCTTTTTGATTAAAGACTCCAGTTGTTTTTTCTCTTGAAAACCTAACTCCTTTTTGTTTAAAAGCTTTTCTTTTAACTCTTCAAGTTCCTTTTTAATCTCTTGCGTTAACTTAATACTCTCTTCTAGTTCCTTTTTTACCAAATCGCTAGTTTCTTTGTTTTTTTCTGACAGTTCTTTTTTTGTCGGTGCTTTAAAAAATTGCTTGCTTGTTCTTGCAGATTTACTGCCGTTTACGCCGTCATTATCCCAAATTTCAAAAAAATACTCTATACGATCTCCAGCTTCCAACTTAAATGGTGCAGTATTTAATACATGAAAAAAGTCTGTTTGAGAGAGTTGATTGTTAATGGGAATATCTTCGGTGAATGCAACGCCAATCGAATCGTTTGCACTAATAAATTGGGAGTGAAACACTAGCCGACTAAATCCATAATCATCTTTAAGGTAGCCTTTAAAATAACTAAGCTTAGGGTTTAACGTGTCATTTTTTCCATCTACCTCAATGGTAGGTCGCATATCAGGCACAACTTTAATTGAGTAATAAATGGTGTCTTCATGGTCGAGATATTCATTCGACGCACTTAATCCATAACGTTGGGTTCTATAATACCTTTTGTTGTGAAGGAACTCGTTTTCTTCGCTTTTTATGAGGGAGAATGAGGAATCCCTTCCTATGAAAGCCAATTTTTTAGTGTCTTCAGTATTAAACATCCATTTAACTTGAGTTCCTTCTGGAATTATTATGTCTCCCGTATTTTCAATTCTACTGCTCTTTTTATTTAAGTAGGAAGGGAATTTTAAGTCGATTGAAAAATTGACTAGAACAGGCTTAGGTAGTGCCTTTATTTGAAAAGTTTTTGAGTTAAATTCACCATCTGAGATATTAAACTCGATGGTCTTTTGAAGATTTTTAAAAGTAAATTCGAACTCGACTTGACTTTCTTTAACCATTATAAATTGTTGCTTTTCAAAAACAATATTTAGGCTATTCGGGATTTCGTCTCCTTCAAGTTTAATCTTCAGTTTAAAGTCACCATTTTTATAGGCACTTAACTCCTTATTTTTAATAATTATGCTATATGGAGCTAATGGGATAAACTCATTATTATGAGCAACTAAACGGTTTGTGCTTTCACTAATAATTCTGTGATCAAGCACTGCTATTGCAATAACAATTGATAGCGGAATTAATAAATATTTTAGATGTTTTTTGTTTTCATTAAAATTGACTGCAACAGAAAATGGAATGGGAGAAAGTTCCTGAATTTTTTGATTAATACTTGCAGAAATTAAATCCGAAGAATCAGATTCTACATGATTCTTTAATTGTAATACATTGAAAAGTTTGTCATTGATTTGTGAAAAATGTCTCCCAATAATTCTGGAAGCTTGTTGATGCGAAATTCTTTTTCCGATTGCTAGCATTTTGATAAGCGGCTTGGCAATTAAAAAGAGAAAGACCAATAGCATTGAGGAAGTAAAACTGTAAAATAAAACGGTTCTTATGGTTGTATTAAATTCACCGAAATACTCAAGGAGAACTACACTTAAAAATAAGAGTGTTGTTAGGCCTAAAAAAAGGATAGAACCCCTTATTGTTTGGTTAAGATAAAATTTGCGAATAAATTCATCAAGTTTTCTAACTAATAAGTCGTAATTGGTTTCTTGCATTAAAAAAATTCTTCTATTGGTCTAACTTGATTAAAATAACTTATGAAGTTAAGAAAAAGTTCAATAACTAAAACGAATCAAATTACCAAGTTCCAATTTTTGATTTTTATTGGATTCAAGCCCCAAAGTGTTTGAGGTATAATTTTTAGGAAACCCATTAATAGTATCTAAAATGCTTTTTAATTCTTTCATTGGCAATTTTGGAGAATAGGTATTTAAAATAAAAAAACCATTTTTAGCTTTTAAAAGCTTGATTGAGTTTTCTACAAGAGCTTTTAAATCCTTTTCGAGTTTCCATTTTTCATTTTTTGCTCCATAACCAAAAATAGGAGGATCCATTATTATTCCATGATAGACATCTCCCCTACGAACTGATTTTTCAACAAATTTTCTAGCATCTTCAAGTATCCAACGAATAGTATCAATATCATTATTTTTTGCATTGTCCCTGCCCCAATTTAATACTTGTTTAACTGAGTCAATGTTTGACACTAAGGCTCCACAAGAAGCAGCTATCATACTTGCTGCGCCAGTATATGCGAACAAGTTTAATACTTTTTTTTCGCCATCAATTTTCGCCAATTCATTTTGAATAAACTTCCAGTTTTCCGCTTGTTCAGGAAAGATCCCAATGTGTTTAAACGATGTTAGTCTTAAATGAAATGTTAGTGAACTCTGCCTATGTAAATAGGTGATATCCCATTCTTTTGGAGCAGCTGAACGGCTAATCCATTGACCTGTTTTTCCTTCTTTTTCTTCAAAAACCCAATCAGCAGATTGCCATATTTGTTTCTCTAACAGTGGGTTCCAATCTGCCCCAACTTCGGGACGATTAAGAATATACTTTCCGAATCGTTCTAGTTTCCTTGAATTTCCGGAGTCTAAAAACTCATAATCAATGCCAGAGCTTAATGGAAGAAAGTTGCTCGTATTTAACATAAAGAGACCATCAGTAATAAAATGAAGAAGAATTTCAGTTTGAATACAAACATAACTAATAAGCAGACTTTAAATTTTACCTTTGCACGTTAAAATTTCAAAAGCTTAAAGATGAACAGAAAAGTAAGAGTTAGGTTTGCTCCGAGTCCCACGGGACCTTTGCATATGGGTGGAGTAAGAACCGCTCTATATAATTACTTATTTGCCAAAAAGCATGGAGGTGATTTTTTGCTAAGAATCGAAGACACTGATCAAAGCAGATACGTTGAAGGAGCAGAAGATTATGTACAAAAATCTTTGAAATGGTGCGGAATATTACCTAATGAAGGACAAGGGTATGGTGGAGACCTTGGGCCATACAAGCAATCTGAAAGGAAAGAGCAAGGCTTATATAAAAAATACGCACAGCAGCTTATCGATGAAGATAAAGCTTATTATGCTTTTGATACCCCAGAAGAGTTAGATCAAATGCGTGAAGATTTGAAAAAGGCAGGAGTTGCAGCTCCGCAATACAATGCTATTTCAAGGACTCGAATGAAGAATTCGATTTCTTTGTCAGCAGAAGAGGTTGAAAAACGAATGGCAAATGGAGATCCTTATGTGATTAGAATTAAAATTCCTAGAAATGAAGAAATAAAATTTAAAGACATGATTCGTGGATGGGTTTCTGTTCACTCTTCCAATCTTGACGATAAAGTTTTATATAAGTCTGATGGAATGCCAACCTATCATTTAGCGAATATTGTTGACGATCACCTTATGAATATAACTCATGTAATTCGTGGGGAAGAATGGCTTCCGTCAGCACCTTTGCATATTTACCTTTATGAAGCCTTTGGTTGGGAGTCTACCAGACCTGAATTTGCTCACCTACCATTGTTATTAAAGCCAGATGGAAACGGAAAATTAAGCAAGAGAGATGGTGATCGACTTGGATTTCCTGTTTTCCCTTTGGAGTGGAAGGATCCTAAGAGCAATGAGGTTTCATCTGGATATCGAGAGAAAGGATATTTTCCTGAAGCGTTTGTAAATATTCTCGCCTTTCTGGGCTGGAATCCTGGGACGAGTCAAGAATTATTTAGCATGGAAGAGTTAATTGAATCCTTTTCATTTGATAGGGTAGGTAAGGCGGGCGCAAAATATGACCCTGATAAAGCAAAATGGTATAATCAACAATACTTAAGATCTCAGAGTGATGAAGACCTTGCGAGCCAATTAAAAGAGAAGTTTGAGTCTGATGAGATAATTAAAGATGCAGATCATAGCTTTTTAGCCGGAGCTTGTGGCCTTATGAAAGAAAGAGCTACTTTTTTATCGGATATTCCAAAAGAAGGAGCCTATTTATTTACTCCTCCTTCAGAATTTGACGAAAAAACTGTTCGAAAAAAATGGAAGGAAAATAGTTCTGATTTAATGAACGAATGGTTAAAAATACTCGAGCAATTAGAGCGTTTTAATTCAGAAGCAATTGAGAATGAATTTAAAACCTTTTTAGAGAAAAAAGATTTAGGAATAGGAGCAGTATTGCCATTATTCCGACTTTTAATTACTGGTAAAGGTATGGGTCCCTCTATGTTTGCTATAGCAGAATTATTAGGAAAAGAGGAAATATTAAATAGAATGAACTCGGGAATTATTAAGTTAAATGCATAAAATTTTATTAGAAAATATGACGTTTCATGCAAAGCATGGCGTGTTTGAAGAGGAGCAAATAATTGGCGGAAACTTTCAGGTTGACATTGAAATGGAGACGGATTTTACTGAAAGTATGAAAACGGATAATTTAAATGGAACCATTGATTACTCAAAAGTTTATACTTTGATCGAGCAACAATTAAAGATTCCCAGCAAGCTCATCGAACATTTGGGTAAAAGAATTATTGATCTTCTGTATGCAGAGTTTCCTTCTATTCAGCATATTAAATTAAAAGTTAGCAAGCTTAATCCTCCCATTTCAGGAGAGATTGATCGGGTAAGCATAATAATTGAGGAATAGTAACTCAAGTCTGGAATTACTATTTGATTTTCTTAATTTTGTCAAGCTTAAATTGGTCACGTGGCCGAGCGGCTAGGCAGCGGTCTGCAAAACCGCGTACAGCGGTTCGAATCCGCTCGTGACCTCCAAGTAAAAGAAAGCTCATCGGAAGATGGGCTTTTTTTGGCTTAATTGGCATAACTTTTAACAAATGGGTAAAATACTGCTTGTTGATAATTTTGATTCTTTTACCTACAACCTCTACCATTACTTGGAAGAGTTGTCAACTCAGCATATTGATGTTGTGAGAAATGATAGAATAGATTTTGAAAAGCTAAATCAATATTCCCACATTGTTATTTCTCCTGGCCCTGGTTTACCTAGTGATGCAGGAAAATTAATGAGTCTGCTAAAACGTGTTGAAAGCAAAAAGAACATTCTTGGAATATGTCTCGGACATCAAGCGATTGCAGAGCATTTTGGAATGAGATTGAAAAATTTAAGTCAAGTTATTCATGGTCAAGCTAAAAGAATACATATCGTATCAGAAAAAGAATCATTGTTTGATGGTCTTCCAAAGTCTTTTTTAGTTGGACGCTATCACTCATGGGTAATAGAGAAAGAAAGTTTGGATGAAAATTTTGAAATAACCGCAACAGATAATCACGGTGAAATTATGGCTATTTCTCATAAAACCTTGCCAATTAAAGCCATGCAATTTCACCCAGAAAGTATTTTGACTGAATTTGGGAAAGAAATCCTAAAGAATTGGTTGACTAAAAAGGTCAAACTTTAACCCGCATTATGCATTAGAACTTTGTAATGAGGGTTGAAACTGCAATAAAATATGACTTTTTTGTAGTTTCAGCATAGCACTTGTGCTGAGCGGCGCCGAAGTGCCACTATAGTTAAACTACGAAAAGTAGTGGAACGGTATATTTTGAAGTGGTTTCAATACGCAACACCATTATGATATATAAAAATAGGGCAAAAATTAATTTCATTTTAAAAAGGTATTAGTTTTTTATTACTTTCAGCCTTGCTGTTTTTCCTTCTGCAACGCTTATGTTTATAAAATACAGTCCGTTTGGCCCTTCTATTTCAAAAGCGGCACGGTCTGTTGTCCCAAAATTGTAGGAAGCGAGCAATTGACCTGTCGCATTACTAATCTGCACATTCAAATTGCTATACTGCTGTCCTAAAGAGATCTCTATGTTTCCGTTGGTTGGGTTGGGATAGAGTTGAAGAGCATTTCCAAAATCATTTTCAATAAGCCCAACATTGGTAATAACTTCACAAGCAGAAGTATCTGTACATCCGTTTTCAGTTACTTCTACTGCATAGCTGCCATTGTCTATTGTGGTAAATGCCTGATTGGTTTCATTGGCAATTATAGCAAAATTGTTGTTACAATCCATCCATTGGTAAGCCGCTCCGGTGGCGTTAGCGTTTAGGGTAGGCGAAGCATTAGTAATAGAAGCATCTACTGTGTTGATCGTTATTGCAATAGCCATTACACTGTCACAGTCTGTGGAGTTGGGAATGGTATCTCTTACAATCTGAGAGGTGGTATAGGTTTTATTGCCGCTAGGCACGGTGTAGCTGTTACATGCGGTAATAAAGAATGAACTGCTGCTGTTATTGTTAATGGTAATGGTAATAGTCATCACGCTATCGCATCCAACAGAGTTTGGAATAGTATCCATCACTGTTTGAGAAGAGGTATAACTTGTATCACCGCTAGGCACGGTGTAACTATCGCAAGTGTTAATAGAGAATATAGAAAATGTATTAC
>CAYPJC010000094.1:0-7764 GCA_964410855.1 uncultured Flavobacteriales bacterium
GCATTGGTTTTTTTTATTAGAAAACTGAGTAGAATTATTCGGCTCTAGTTAAGAATAGCTATGGTTTAAGTATATTTGAATTATGAGAAGAGAAACAGTAAAGATGCAATTCATGTTACTACCCGATGAGGTGCATAGGTCCTTGCTCTCGGAGTTACAGCAACTTAGTTCAGTTGAGAGAACTTTCCCACAGTTTCAAGAATACCGTAGAAACCTTTTGGATAATTAACAAGGATGTTGTTCTCATTGCGGACATACTAATGTATGTCAAATTTGGAAAAGATAAGGGGTATCAGCGTTATAAATGCAAGTCCTGTGATCGAAGTTTCACTTAGTATTCAGGCACTTGGATGGCCGGGTCTGCACAAGAAGGACAAGATCGATTCCTATATGCAGTTAATGCTTGAAGAAAAAAGTCTAGACAAAATAAAGGTAGCACTTAAAATCAATAAAAAGACTGCGTTCGACTGGCGTCATAAGATATTATCCGCTGTTGAACAAACCGACAAGGGGGATTTTACTGGTATAACAGAAAGTGACGAGACATTTTTCTTGCATTCTGAAAAAGGAAATCGGAGCATCACACGTAAACCCCGGAAGCGTGGTGGATCATCTTTTAAAAGAGGCGTGAACAACGAACATATGACTGTTATTGTAACACAGGATAGAAAAAATCAGATCGACCTGACTCTGGCAACGGCAGGACGACTGAAGAAAATTGATATAGAGCGAGCCGTTGGGGACAGGTTCTCCAATCAGACCGTTCTATGTACCGACTCACATGTGAGCTATAAAGGCTTTGCAATAGACAATGAAATAGAACACCATCCTTTACGGTCTGACCTCAAACAAAGGGTAAAAGAAGGAGTCTACCATATACAGCATGTGAATTCCACCCATCATAGGGTAAAGAAATGGATCGATGAAAAATTTTAGGGAGTATCTACAAAATACTTACAACAATACCTCAACTGGTTCAGGTTGAAACAACTCTTGAAGCAAAGTAAACAGCCCACTAAAGAGTTTGCCGAGAGAACAATGCAGCAAGACATAGCTGCATATCAAAGATTTGGACAACTTGCCAGCAGGTACAGTGAACTAATATCAACGCAAAACTAAACTAGAGCCAATTATTCTTCTAATATACTTAAAACCAATGCTTTATTCTAATTTTTGGCAGTTTAATTTGCAGGAAATTGGCAGTTTATTTTTTTGTCATGTACTAAAGAAAATATTAGTAAAATTATTGGTGTGTCATCTATAACTATCGAAACATATCTTCCTAAATTAAGAAAGGAAGGCATTATCCAACGAAAGGGTTCGGACAGAACTGGTACTTTGGAAATAATAAAAAATAACCATGAATAAATTTAGCGTTTTAACGAGAAAAAAATGAACGGCAAGATTTTACACATAATTAACGAGATAAAAGGAAATGGAGACTTTGTAACAAAAGGGGAACTACCATTTCTTTTACCTGGACTCGAAATTGAAAAGGTAGGAAATGTAAGTTTCCCTGTTTCTGAGGTGGAGTCGCAACTAATGATAAAAGCTGCACAGCAGGCAGGTTACGGCAAAGGGCTTGAAACTATTGTAGATACTTCGGTGAGAAATGTGTGGGAAATTGATGCTTCTAAAGTTAAATTTTTCAATCCTGAATGGAGCACGTATCTCAATAAAATAAAGAATCAAATAGCCAAAGGTCTAGGTATTCCTGACGAAAAGATTGAAATAAACCTTTATAAACTACTTATTTATGAAGAAGGAAGTTTTTTCTTGTCACATAAAGATTCAGAAAAAGAACAAGGAATGATTGCTACTGCCGTGATTAACCTACCTAGTAAACATACAGGTGGAGAATTACAGGTGAGATTTTCAGGGAAAGAAGAGAAAATAGATTTTTCTGATCAGGCTAATTTATATCAAATAGCATATGCTGCTTTTTATACCGATTGCGAACATGAAATTACGCCCGTAAAGGCAGGGTATAGAGTAAGTCTCATTTATAACGTAGTACAAAATATAAATGAAGAAAAATTAGCACTCCACTCTTATGATAAGCAGGTTTATGAGTTGGCAAGTCTTCTAAAAACTAATGCATCTAATTTTGAAAACACTCCTAAAGTATTTGTATTAGAACACGAATACACCGAAGCAAATTTCTCACTAAATAACCTTAAAGGCAATGATAAGAGCTATATCTTTATTAGAAGCAGCTGATATTGCTGAATATTTTGCTTGCCTCGCTTTACTGACTAAGTATGTGGAAGGCGATGGTGAATATGATGACTATCGGTACGGTGAAGTTGGAGCGTGCGAAATGGGAGAAATTTTTGAAGAAGAGTTATATGTAACGATAGATGGAATTATAGAAATGCCTTCACTTGGCAAAGTTTTTCTTAGTGAAGAAGATGTTATTACCGAGATTAAGTTAAGTGAAGGAAATCCAAGTGAGGAAGAGAATGGAGGTTTTACAGGAAACGCAGGTGTAACATTAGAGTATTGGTATCATCATGGTGCAATTGTTTTTTGGCCCAAAGCAAAGATAGTTGATTTGGTTATTAAAAGTGATAATGACGTAAAGTTGAAATGGATTGAGTTTTATGCAAAAAACATACCTGCACATAAAAACCAATTAAAAAGATTGATTTTGTCTTTAAAACCTCCAAGTTCTTGGGGAGACAACTCAGCTTTTGAGATTTTAATTAAGGCATTGATTAATATGCCTGATGAGGTTTTAATTAAAGAAATAGCTACTTTATTGGTTACTGTTTTAACCTCTGTAAATGCAAAACTTTGGGTTAAATTCTTGTGTATTTTAGCTATTGATACTCAAAAAAACTTTTTCAAAAAAGTTTTTGAGTCGAAAAATATTGAGCATTTACCTATGTATCTTTTGATTATCAGTGGACTTAAAGAAATTGAGAAAGGTGATAGTAAACTGTTACAAGCAGAACTTAATATACTGCCACTGAGATTAAAAGCGTATGACTTGTATGATACAAACAATATAAAGGAAGTGAAAATCATTATTTCAGAATTAATACAACTCGGTGAGTTTGCATCTGCATCATTTTTAGAGAAAGTAGTTGAGGTTCTAATAGCATCTAATAAACGAAGTTATGTTAACAACGTACTTGCGGAGACATTAAGAAATGAGTCAACTAAAAAAACAAAAATGGGTGTTTCATTAAGAAGCTACTGTATCGGAGAGATTAAAATACGCGTTGGCAATAAGCCCGTTTATCCATCAAATTGGAAGAAAGAGGCACCTATAAAATCTTCAAATAAAAGCAACTGGGATCTAATCAGATCTTTTTTAAAATCAGAAACGGAAACAGTATTTGAGTACAAAGCTCGACAAGATTTAAGAAGTACATTAGAAAATATGATTAGAAACACTACGGTTGATCTAAAAATGGAAACAATTTCGAAAGGAAGTCCTCATATCTTAAGGTTAACAAAAACTCATTCTTCGTACGAAAGAGCGTTAAAAAACTGGAAAACAGACTGTATTTTGTTGCGAAAATTGAACGAGTAAATCTAATAAGATTATTGAAGCACAATAAGTTGTGAAAAAGAACTTGAAGAATCAAGTACTTTAAAGAAATTAGGAATTTCCGAATTCCAGCAAAAATCACCAAATCATTACAACTTCGATGTAATCATTCCAGTAGGTTACCAAGTTAAATCGGTGCAAGATGCTAAACCTGAAGAATTTCAAAAAGCTATTCGCTCTCATTGGGCTATTGAAAAAAAATTACACTGGATCCACGATGTTGCTTTCTCAGAGGATGCTTATAGAAAAATACAGGCAATGCAACACAAAACTTCTCTATACTTGCTAAAATAGCTTTGAACCTTCTCAAAAAAGACACTAAAGCTAAGGTTGGTGTTAAAAGCAGAAGACATAAAGCAGCATTAAGCAACTCCTAATCTATTAAAAATACTCAATTTATGATGCGTTTGCCCTGAGGCAAAACAAATTGGGAGACACTTGCATCACTTCTTTATTATGATCATTCTAAAATATTAACATAAAAAAACAAATTTTTAAAAAACACTATATGAGTTAGAGGAAAAACATCCTACTTTTATTAAACAAAACAAAACCCCTATGGAATCTAAAAAAGTAAATTGGAGCCTAACCTTAATCTTTTGTATAATATTCGGAGCGTTAGGATTTATAGCTGGCGCAATGTCAAATTGTGGAAAATCAAGTTCATGTAAAGCTCCAAAACAAAGTTGTAGTGCTCATCATGGTGGAGAATGGTCTAAGAAAAAATGTTGCTCAAAAGATAAAAAATGCAAGAAGCATTCTAAGCATGAAAAAGAAGTAGAAGTTGAGGGAATTATTTCTGAAGACTAAGTTCTTCAGCAAACGAGTCAAATATAGTTGAAAGTTGTCATGTCTATCTTTTGGGATTTTCTCTACCTAATAACAAACTGACTTTTTATCCCCTTGTTAACTATCGGTCAACATCTCAAGATAAGGGGTTTTATCCTCCAAATAGATTTCGCCAACTACTTTGAATTCATGTTTCATGTAGAAATTTTTTAAATAGTCTTGAGCTGAAATTCGAATGGAATGAGCACCAAATTTATTTTGAATAACAGTTAATACCTCCTTCATTAACGTGTCTGCGATGCCATTCCCTGGGTATTTTTTTGAGTGCAACCCTTCCTAGAGAGATCTCGGGATAGGATATTCCAGCGGGTAATATTCTCAATACAGCAATTATTTTACCCTCTCCTATCCGGCCATATAAATGAATTGATTGCCTGTAATTTTCATCAACATCCTGGTAAGGAGAATTCTGTTCCACAACAAAAAAATCCGTTCTTAACTGCAATAATTCAAAATATTTATCTACTGATAGATCCTTGAATTTTTCGCCTCCCAAATTATATTTCCCATCATCAATATCTACTAAGGTTTAGAGTTTGTTGCATTCAATCAATAAGAACAATATCGCTGAATAATACCCAGCTCCCCTGCTCTACTTAAGTCATAACACGCCAATTCATCTTTTTTAAGATACAAATAGGTAAGCCCTCTGTTAAAGTAGGCCTCTCCAAAATCTTTTCGCAGCGCAATAGCCTGATTAAGAGATTCCAATGATTCCTGAATTTGATTGTTTTTTATTTGAGCATAAGAAAGATTGAACCGTGCATAAGAGAAGGAAGTATCTAATTCAATTGCCTTTTTATAATCCTCAATGATGGTAGAATAGGAGTGTGTTTCATCTATAACGCTATCTTTAATCGCTTTTGAGTTTCCCTTTCCCAACAAGAATTTAGGCTCTTCAAACCCCTCCATCAATTCTATTAGCTTCAACCTTACATTGGCTCTACCAAAATAGGCATACATATTTCTAGAATCCAAACTAATAGCCGTGTCAAAGTCTTGAAAAGCCAAATTGTAATATTCCTTTTGAGTATATAAAATGCCTCTGTTTACATAGTAACTGTCGCTCAAGCCAGCGCTTTCTCCCAACTCTGTCATGGAATCAATTTCCGCTTGAGTTTTGGTTAAATCAATTTCAAAATCTGCTGGTATCAATCCCATTAATTCAGCATCTAAATGATCTTCTTGTTGTAAATGATAATTGCTTAAGTCGGGTGTAAAGTGGGTCGGGATTAAATGAAAATAGGGCTTAAGTTCAATAGCAACATATTGATTCTCTAATTGACTCGTATCCTTTGAGTTTTTACTCTGATTATTTGACAATTTAAGGGTCTTCATAATACTTTTTAATTCTTTATTGCTTATTCCTTTATTCATTAGCTCTTTATTCTGAAGCCTTACATTTTCTGCGATTTGAATGTCTTTTCCCGCGCCATCAAGATCATTCATCGATTTTTTGAGCTGAGCACGAGCCAAATAAGCGTCCGTAAAATTGGGCAACAACTCTATCACTTTGTCAAAATCCGCAAGAGCTTCCTTCTGTTTACCCATTCTTTGTTTTAGCAAAGCACGATTAAAATAAGCGGATACATTGCTTGAATTACTTGCTATTACTTGATTATAATCAACCAAAGATGCTTGATAATCTCCTAGAATTGCTTGAGTAATTCCTCGATTAAAAAGGGCTACCATATTGTATGGCGCTAATTCTATTACTTGATTTAAATATTGAAGAGCCATTTTTGAGTTCTTTTTATCATTCTCCAAAAAAGCAAATTGCAACAAGGCATCTGCATTTAATGAATCTTCTAAAAGAATGAATTTTAGATCACTCTCTGCTTCAGTGTAATTTCCCATTTGCCGATAACAAGCCGCACGATGAATTAAGGCTAAAGTATTGGTTGGATCTTTCGATAATACACTATTAAAGTTGATAATTGCCTCCTCATAATAAGCTAATTGAGTTTCGGCAATCGCTTTAATAATTAAACTTTTTTGATCGTTCCTACTTAGCTTGATTGCCTTGTTGCAATCTTCGATAGCCGCTTCATAATCTTCAATAGTAAGTTGAGTAACCGCTCTGTTTAAATAAATTTCTCCATTAGTTGAATCATATTTTAGTGCTTTTCTAAAATCATCAAATGCTTCTTCATAATTTAACAATTGACTTCGCACGACGGCTCGATAGTGCAGGGCATCTTTGTGAGTAGGAATTTCAATAAGGCAAGTTGTTAAATCAAGCTCGCTGCCCAATAAATCACCCATTTGAAACTTGGCATATCCTCTATAGAAGTAAGCTTGATAATAAGCTCTATTCGAAATAGAATAATTGAAATATTCAACAGCTTTGGCATAATTCCCTTTTCTTACTTCCCTGAATCCTCTTTCATAGTATGTTTCACTAAACTGTGCCTCAACAGTCTGTATTCCAAATACAAATAGAACTAATAATAAAAATTTTACATTGATTTTGCCCTTCAAACTATACTTATTCTGTTACTAAATTATGATTGCGTATGACACATTAATTCCAATTCCAACTGAGATAAATTCATTTCAATAACTCTCAACGATAGGAATTTATTTTTAATATCAATATTCAAAATCCGATAGCAAGATTAGAAATAATACTCTTTAAAACTATAAAAAAATCACTCGACCTGAATCCGAATAACAGCAAAGAAGAAAAGTATGTTTTGGAGATTAAGAGATAAAAACCCATCTACCTTAACTAACATGTAAAAACTACAGCTTTTTAACAATAACATTTTAATCATTACCAAATTAGAAACACTCGAACAGCAATATTTACAGAATAATATTGTTTAAAAGTTGTCTAATCAAACATCCACAATTATGAATATAAAATCAACACTAATACTATCAACACTACTATTTTTATTGGCCTCCTGTGACAGGCCAAATTGCAAAAACACAAATTCCGTTTTTGACTCAAACGACATAGAAGCAAATTTATATAAGCAAGAATTAGTAAAACAAATCGATAAAGTTGGAAAGGAAAAACTGACTTATTGGTTGTCAAATTACACTAAAAAAAATGGAAAAGAATTTATTACTGTAGACATCCAAGGTGGGGACTTATGTGCTAAAGGATTAATTCAAGTCAATGATTGGAAAAACATTGAAGAGATTAAAAGGACAAAAGGAGTTTCATATAATGGTGCGCAACTAAAAGGCCTAACATTTGATATTATTGCTAATGGGGAATCAATTAATTTCATCTATAAGAATGTAGAAAGCATTGTTGATTAAAAAAACGAACCCAAAACCATGTATAACCCCGCAGGAAACTAAGTACCCAAATTTTTATTTGGCTTATTAAATTAAAGGAGCCC
>CAYPJC010000095.1:0-7496 GCA_964410855.1 uncultured Flavobacteriales bacterium
AAGAGAAATATTTATTTGCTAATTCAACCCTGCCGTAATAGGTAGCGATCATTTTCTTCGCTTTCTCTTCACTTTTTCCCAGCTTTAGCCAAAAAGCATCAACAGCCTTTTTGGTGTTTACCGCTGAGATAACTTTCTTGTATTCCGAACTTGTACTTATGTATCTAATCGGCTCTACTAATTGATTTATTCCAACAATATAAGGGTATCCTTGATAAAAACTATAATAGTAGAAGCAATCATCAATTATAGAATCTTTTGGGTTTAGACGATTCATATGCTTAAAACGATCAACTTCTACTGTGTTATTTTTAAATACAACTACAAAGGAGGAATCTACTTTAAATGGTTTTAAGGGATTTCCATGACTTGCAAAAGGAGGAGGTGTAATGGGCTGAATTGAATTTGAAAGTTGAATCTCAAAAGTATCTTCCTTTATGAGTATACTTTTTTTAATTATTACTTTATCAGATGGGTTAACAACAGGAGTAATTATTACTTTACTGTTAAGTGACATTAGAAAAAACTGGTCGTTGTAATTATCTCGTTTGTCAATAATTTGAGCGTAAATGACATTCAAATCTTTATTCTGATCTCTAAATCTTAATTCAAGCGGATACCTTTTTCCTGAAGGAACTTTTAAAGCTATTTTTCCTTGTAATATTTTTGATTTTTCATTGGAACCATAATTAACCAAGCGAAGCGTTGCACTGTCAATGATTTCTTTCTTATTAAAATCTGAAAACACTTTATATTTTACCCAAATATTCGCTTTTAGAAGAGAGTCGCCTACATTGCGTTCATATAAAATGTCGGTAGATTTAAGCTGATAATATAAATAGCTACTATCTTCATTAACATGAAAAATTTTAAATTCAGGTTTAATCAGCTTTTGGCTTTCATCATATAAATAGGTGTAATCATAATTAAATGAACTTTTTGAGGTATAACATGCCATTAGAAGACCTGTCAAAAGAAAAATTAAGAAAGTAGTTAACCTAGTCTTGATCATCTAGCTCTTCTATTAAATCTTTGGGTAAGTCCTTAGATGATTTTGCTCCTAAACTTTTAATTTTTTCAGCTCTTCCAATTAAGTTTCCTTTACCACTACTAAGCTTATTGAAGGCGTCATCGTATGCATTACGAGCGGAGTTTAATCCTTTTTCGATTTTCTGCATATCATCCACAAAGTTTTTAAACTTATCATACAAGCGACCTGCTTTATCTGCAATCGCAATCGCATTTTTAGTTTGCCTTTCATGTTTCCATACAGAAGCGATAGTTCTTAAAGTTGCCAAGAGGGTTGTTGGGCTAACAATTACTACTTTCTTTTCCCAGGCGTAGTTGAATAGTGATTGATCATTTTGCACAGCTAGGATAAAGGAAGACTCTATTGGCATAAACAATAGCACAAAGTCAGGCGAGTTTATTTCCGATCCACTTTGATAGTTTTTTTCACTAAGCAGCTTTACGTGATTTTTAACACTCAAAATATGATTTTTCAAATGATTTAATTTATCTGCTTCTATATTTTCATTGACGTGTTTTTCATAGGCAACTAACGAAACTTTTGCATCAATTATAATGTGCTTTTCATCGGGAAGTTTAATAATAACATCTGGCTGAATTCTCTTATTCTCAATGTTGGTGTCACTGAATTGAGTCTCGTATTCTACACCTTTAGTTAATCCAGAAGTTTCTAGAATTCTTTCTAGAACCATTTCACCCCAATTTCCTTGTGTCTTATTTTCGCCTTTTAATGCAGTGGTTAGATTAATTGCTTGTGTATTAAGTGTTTCATTTAAGTCAAGTAATTTTTTAAGCTCAGACTTTAAATCACTACGCTCTTTTAATTCATCAACATACTTCTTTTCAACGCTGCTTTCAAACGATTGAATCTTTTCTTTTAATGGATTAAGAATTTCTTTCAATTCTTTTTGATGAGCTTTTGAGAAATCTTCTGAGTTCTGTCTTAAAATGGCATTGGCAGCAAGTTGAAATTCTTTATTGAATTTTTCATTTAATTCGGATAGTTCCTTTTTCTGGTTGCTTAGCTTTTCCTCAATGTTTAATAATTTATTTTCGCTAACTAAAAGTTTAGCATTTAAATTTGATTTATCCTCTTGCAGGTTTCGCTCTCTTTCTTTTTGTTTATTGAACTCATCAATAGAGTTTTGTATTCGCTCATTTAAGTGCTCCACATCTTTTTTTAAGGATAAATTTTCTCTTTCAAAAAATTTAGAATTACTTGAATCATCATCTCCAATTGACCTTTTCTGAATCAAACGAGCAATAAAAAAACCCATTGCTAGGCCACAAATAAAAATTAAAACACCCGTAACTTCCATTAAAACATTGCTTTCAATTATAAAGCGCTAAGGTACGGAAAATGGCTTCTTTGCTTTCGAGTGAATAGAAAGACCTTAGAAAAAATTAACAAAACCAAAATGGATCTTCGCAGCTTGAAATTCAATGGCGTTGTCAAACTGTTTTCCAACAGCATAGTTAAAAGTGAATATCCCTGCATTTGTTTCGAAGCTGATACCAGCTCCTACGCCAAAAGGAGTATCGCTAATATACCCGTCCACATTGTTTTCATAAAATCCACCATCAGAAAAAAGAGAGAAATAGGAGTTTCTATCGAGAAGAAAACGGTATTCTAGTGTAAATATGGAATAAGCAGATGCGTTTATTGATTCTTCATCAAATCCTCTTAATATTTTAAGGCCGCCAATTCGAAGAAGTTCATTTTGGTAAATATTTTCAGAATATAGGCCAGCAGATTGGTTTCCAATTAGGATCGTACTTCTGCCACTTAAAGGCACAAAGTAATTCAATTTCAAGATCCCCTGATATTGGGTAGTTTTTAATTGAACATCTTTATAAATAGAAGGGTTCTCCTCTTCAAGTGCTGAAATCTTTTCTAGATTTTTTAAACCAACAGAGAATGAGGTTCCTAAAATAATTCCTTTAGTAGGGTTATACCTGTAATCTGTCCGATTTAAATCATAAGCTAAGCCAAAAGAATTAATTGTTACATCTCCTAAAGCAGGGATTGAATTAATGTTTTGATCTATAAATGAATTTCTTGATAGCAGGCTTGAAGTCTTGTTCTCAAGAAAAACAGTAACAAATTCACCCCTCCTTAAGTTGTAATTTATTCCTAAACGGGTGGTTAAATCTAAAAAGGTTGTATCTCTTTTGAAAAGTTTAAAATTAAAATCTATTCCAAAAGGAGTATTCAAAAAGAAAGGGTATAAAAACTTGAGGTCTAAATCCTGAGATTGACCCTTCAATTTTCTCCAATTTAATCCAATTTGTTCACCCCTATTGAATGCATTTATGAGATTCAAATTAACATCCCCAGTTAATTCAATTGAACCATCTTCTTCGCTAGTTAATAAGCCAAGAACACCATCAAACCTGCTTGCATTTCTTTTCTTTAGGGTAATAATTATTTTAACCCCTTCTTCAAAAAATTGCACTTTACTCTCTTCAGATTCTGAGACGAAAGGAATTTCTTGAATTCTTGTTTTTATGTTTTTAATGCTTTCTTCATTATAGGGTTCACCAATTTTTAAGTCTAAATAGTGAAGTAAATAGGATTCATTTATATCTGAATTACCCTTTATAATAACACTATCGAGTTTATAGAATTCGTTTTTTTCTAAACGAAGAGAAGCTGATAATTGGTTTAATTCATCAATATTAATGCTGTCTAACTCTATACTCGCGAATGGATAACCAACATTTTCATAATAATCTATGGCTCTATCAAATAATTGATTTAGTTGGTTTGAATTAAATGGTCTATTTAAAAAAAGGCGGTTACTTAAATCTATGTTTGAAATGGCTTCTTGATCTAAATTGCCATTTGAGAGACTAATCCATTTGTAAGTAGAGCCTTTGTTTAAGTAAAACTTAAATTCGGTTTCCTTTTCAACTAATGAGTCAATTGATGCAGACAAATAAGATAAAGAATAGAGGTCTTGTAATAGGTTCCTTCCTACAGTAATGGCCTCTTCTTTACCCTTGACAATTTTTCTATATTCAATTCTTTCTCCTTCAAGTCCAGAAACTATTACTTTCTTTTTTTGTCCATATAAACTACTGGTAGCAAAAAGAATTGAAACTAAGATTAAACCAAACACCTGCATAATACGAGAACTAATTTAAAGTTAATTTATTTCCCAATTTATAGGACTTTCATTTTTTGCTAACAGAAATTCATTCGTTTTAGAAAAATGTTTGCAACCTAAAAAACCTCGATAGGCAGAAAGTGGAGATGGGTGAGGGGCTTCTAGAATTTCATGTTTAGTAGAATCAATTAATTTTTTTTTACTTCTAGCATGACTTCCCCAAAGCAAAAAAATTAATCCATTTCTTTCTTCACTCAGTCTTATAATTGATTGGTCTGTAAAGTTTTCCCATCCTTTGTTTTGATGAGATAATGGTTCGCTGTCTCTAACACTTAAAGTAGTATTTAAGAGCAATACCCCTTGTTTTGCCCAAGATTCTAGATTTCCATGTTTAGGAATGGGGATATTTAAATCATCCTTTAGTTCTTTGTATATATTTATTAGGGATGGCGGGATCTTGGTTTCTTTAGTAACTGAAAAGCATAATCCATGTGCTTGTTTCTTGCCATGGTATGGGTCTTGCCCTAGAATAACAACTTTAACATCTTTGAAATGGGTTAAATTATAAGCATTTAATAAATCGATCTTTTCAGGGTAAACGACATTATTTCTATATTCGTCGATTAAAAAAAGTTTTAGGTCGATAAAATAGCCTTTTTGAAATTCTTCTTTTAAAGCAGAATTCCAATCAGTATAAAGCCTTGGGAATATTAAATTTGATTTTTTGTCGTTTTTAAATTGCATATAATGATCAAATCTTAAGGGAATAAACAGTTTGATTGTTAACAAAAGTGGATATTTCTCGTTAAAGCCAACAACAAATTATTATTTTTGTCTTATTATAAATTGAAACCATGAAAAAATTAGCCGTAGGATTAGTAGTTATTTTTGCTGCCTCTTTATTATTTTCTTGTAAATCTCATCAAAGGTGCGCTGCTTACAGCAAGGCTGATGTTGTAAAAACTCAGAAGCCATCCTAATTGAATTGGTCCTCTCTTCAATCGATTAGTGAACTAGAGCAATTGATTGCTACAAGTGTTGCAAAAAAAAATGCTTTAGCAATTTTTAAGCATTCTACTCGCTGTTCAATAAGCAGTATGGCAAAGTATAGATTAGAAAGCTCTTGGGGGAAGATTAACCCTGAAACTCCAATTTATCTTTTGGATCTTATAGCTCATCGTGATGTTAGTGATGAAATTGCCTCAAAATTTGGAATTACTCATCAATCACCTCAATTAATCTTATTGAAAGAAGGAAAAGCCATTTATGATTCTTCTCATATTTCAATCAGTTCAAAGGCAGTTGCTAAACATATTTAAAAAATACAGTTTGTTTTAAGTTATTATTTAAACTTAAAGCAACTGGGCAATTTAAAGCTTCTTTTTCTAAGTAAACGCGATCCAAATTTTTAATTGCTTTTGGTAGGCATATTTCTAATTCAATCTCTTCAATTTTTCTTGGTGAATCTGTCATCTTTTTAAAGATTGAAAAATCAGGACTGCCAATTTCGATTCTTTTTGAACGCGCTCTCATTCCAATTATCGTTAGCATACAGCTGCCAAGAGCTGCAGCAACTAAATCAGTAGGAGAAAAGGATTCTCCTTTCCCATTATTATCTAGAGGTGCATCGGTATTTAAAGTAGATTGCGAATTAGTATGTGTTAAATTGCATCTTAACTGCCCTTCATACTTGCCTTGGATTGTAATAGAATTCATAAGAGTTTAGCTTTGCTTAATTTTGGGTCAAAGGTATGGTGATAAATCGAAATTTTTATTTGATATTTTTTCTAGTTTGCTTTTCAAACCTGTTTTCACAAGAAACTATTTTTGAAGAAAAAACAACCATATATGCTTCAGAAATTTCTGGAGGAATTGGAATGCATACCAACGGATTTATGGGGACATTTAGATACGGTAAATATTTAGATGGATTTAATAAACGAGTTTTTGAAATTGAGATTGCAAATTTAAAACACCCGAAAGAAATAAAGAGTATTTATCCATTCGAAGATAATATAAGAGGATATATTTATGGTAAATTGAATTCTGTTTTTGCAGTAAGGCCAAGTATCGGTTTTCACAAAGTATTTATTCCGAAGCAATCCATAAAAGGGGTGTCAATTACTTTGGTTACTCAGTTTGGTTTATCCTTTGGTTTTGCAAAGCCAGTTTATTTAAATATTATTGAAAGAGAAGCAAGTTCAAATAGTACGATAATTGTAAAAAAGAGGTATGACCCTGAAGAGCATGACCAAGGAGATATTTATGGCAGGGCTTCTTTTCTGAATGGGTTTGATGAAATGAAAATTTATCCAGGATTATTTACAAAAGTGGGTTTTCAATTTGATTTTGCTAGTAGCAGAGAATCAATAAGAGCTATTGAAGTAGGCGTTAAAATTGACGCTTTCTATCAAGAAGTTCCAATTATGGCCTTCACGAACAACAGAGCAATATTTCCAAATTTGTACATCTCTTTTTTTATGGGTTCAAAAACAGTAGAATAATTCAAATATCCTAGGCAACAAAATTGTCATCTAGATTGTCTTATTGTCTGTTGGTTAATATTTATTTAAAATAAGGTAAACGATTAGAATTTATTGCTAACTTGTGAAACCTCATTGAGGTTTAATTTAAAAACGTATCATTATGAATATCAAAAGGTTTGCTCTTCTTTCATCTGCAACTTTAATAGTGATTGTAGCTGTTCTGTCATTACAAAAAGTTGATAAAGAATCCTATTTTCCAAGATCTCATACTTTTTTTACAAAGAATCAACAATTAGCAGCTGGATATCAAGAATTTATATCTAGTATAAAAAACAATAGAGAAACAGGGTTTATTTCTTCGGCTGAAGTGCAAGCTGCTAGAAAGCAAGTAAGTAGAATTGAAAAGAGAAATAAAGCATTAAATTTAAATTGGAGGTTTAAAGGCCCCGATAATGTTGGAGGACGAACCAGAGCAATTATTATAGACAGAAATGATACAAATCATATAATAGCAGGTGGTGTTTCCGGGGGTATTTGGGAATCTTTCAATGGAGCTGTTAATTGGCAAGCATACGATGCAGACTTTGAAATTCAAAATGTTTCTAGTATGGCTCAGGGTTCGGATGGAGTAATTTATGTTGGCACCGGATCTTCTTTTGATGGAAGAAATAATAGAAAAAATAAAGGATCTCATTTCTTAGGAACAGGTTTATACAAGTTAACAGGGAATGGAACCGCTGATTTATTAGCAGGCCCTGTAGTTTCAAATACTTTTAACACTGAGTGGTCATATATTAATGATATTGAAGTGGATCCAAATAACTCCCAAAGGATTCTTGTGGCAATGGATAGAGGCCTGCGAGAAAGCACT
>CAYPJC010000095.1:7506-7741 GCA_964410855.1 uncultured Flavobacteriales bacterium
GTGGAATTCATTAATTTCAATTTCAAATTGCTCAGACGTTGAAATTAATACTAACGGTACTGTAGTTGCAAGTTTTGCTGGTGCAATACACACTAGGGTAGCAGGAAGTGCTTCGTTTACGAGAATTCCTTTTGCAGCAGGTAGAATTGAAATTGCTATTGCTCCTTCTGACCAAAATATTATGTATGCGGGCATGGCAAATTTTAGTAGATGCTTATTAGGAGTGTATAAATCT
>CAYPJC010000096.1:0-7719 GCA_964410855.1 uncultured Flavobacteriales bacterium
CAAAGAAGGCTGAAAATCGGCATCAATGCTATTGTTACACAATGAAAAACCAATGGATGGAATTCCTTCAATGGCACCTTCAACAGCAGCGGACATCGTGCCTGAATAAATGACGTTAATGGATGAATTTGAACCATGATTTATGCCTGAAACAATCAAGTCTGGTTTTTCTTTCAAGACTTTTGATGTTGCAATTTTCACACAATCTACCGGAGTGCCGCTGCAGCTATATGCTTCTACACCTTCTAATTCTTGAGGGTTTAGTCTCAGCATAGCATCCATTGTGATGGCATGCCCCATGCCAGATTGAGGGCTATCTGGAGCCACTACAACGATTTTGTTTGTAATTTTTTTTACGACTCGAATAAGGTTTAAAACTCCAGGAGCAGTAATACCATCATCGTTTGTAATAAGAATTAGCGGATTTTTTTTCATAAATACTAAAATCGTATAAAACGAAATTAAGATTGATAAATGGGATAACATAAAAAATGCTGTACCTCTATTGAGACACAGCATTTTTAGTTAGTTCGAAAAAATTACTTTTTTTCTTCTTCACTTACTTCTTCTTCTTCGCTTACTTCTTCAAAGTCAACATCAGTAACTTCTTCATCAGAATTGGCTTCTGCACTTGGTCCAGCATCTTGTGCTTGACCTTCTGCACTGTCACCTTGCTTATACATGTCTTGAGCTGCAGCTTGAAAAATAGTATTTAATTTTTCCGTTGCTGGTTCAAGCGCCTCCATATCTTTGGCTTCATGCGCTTTTTTCAATTCGGCTAAAGCTTCATCGATTGGCTCTTTCTTATCTGCAGGAAGTTTGTCACCAAATTCTTCCATTTGCTTTTCTGTTTGGAAGATTAAACTATCGGCTGCATTTAATTTGTCAATCTCTTCTTTGGCTTTCTTGTCAGAATCTGCATTTTCTTCTGCTTCTCGCTTCATTTTTGCAATTTCTTCTTCACTTAATCCTGAAGAAGCTTCAATTCTAATGCTCTGTTCTTTATTTGTTTTCTTGTCTTTAGCAGAAACATTAAGAATACCGTTAGAGTCAATATCAAAAGTTACTTCAACTTGTGGCTCACCTCTTCTAGAAGGAGGAATGCCATCTAAATGAAACTTTCCAATCGCCTTATTGTCATTAGCCATTGGTCTTTCTCCTTGCAAAACATGAATTTCAACAGATGGTTGATTGTCAGAAGCTGTAGAGAAAGTTTCTGATTTCTTTGTAGGTATAGTCGTATTCGCTTCAATGAGTTTAGTCATTACACCACCCATCGTTTCGATACCTAGTGAAAGAGGTGTAACGTCAAGTAGTAACACATCTTTAACTTCTCCAGTTAAAACTCCACCTTGAATGGCAGCTCCAATAGCTACAACTTCATCAGGATTCACCCCTTTTGAAGGCTCTTTTCCAAAGAATTTTTTAACAGCATCTTGAATAGCTGGAATTCGAGTTGAACCACCAACAAGTATTACTTCATCAATTTCACTAATAGATAAACCTGAAGCCTTAAGTGCTTTTTTACAAGGCTCTATAGTTCTCTTAATTAACTTATCAGCTAATTTTTCGAATTGAGATCTGCTTAAAGATCTTACTAAGTGCTTTGGTCCAGAAGCAGTTGCTGTAACATAAGGTAAATTAATTTCAGCATTGCTTGTGCTAGAAAGCTCAATTTTAGCTTTTTCAGCAGCCTCTTTCAAACGTTGCAAAGCCATTGAGTCTTTTCTTAAGTCAATATTTTCATCTTTGATGAATTCTTCGGCTAACCAATCAATGATTATATCATCAAAATCATCACCACCTAAGTGCGTATCTCCATCTGTAGATTTAACTTCAAACACGCCATCTCCTAATTCAAGGATAGAAACATCATGTGTTCCTCCACCGCAGTCAAAAACTACAATGTTTACATCATTTGATTTTTTGTCTAAACCATATGCTAAAGATGCAGCAGTTGGTTCGTTAATGATTCTTTTTACGGTTAATCCAGCAATTTCACCTGCTTCTTTCGTTGCTTGTCGTTGTGCATCGTTGAAATAAGCTGGTACTGTAATTACGGCATCTGTCACGGTAGTTCCCAAATAATCCTCTGCAGTTTTTTTCATTTTTTGCAGAACCATTGCAGAAATTTCCTGCGGAGTATATAAGCGATCATCAATTTTTACACGAGGAGTATCATTATCGCCTTTCACGATTTTATAAGGGACTCTTTCAAGCTCTTTGTTTAAGTCGCTGAATTTACTTCCCATAAATCTTTTTATGGAGTAAATCGTTTTCTCTGGATTTGTTATTGCCTGCCTTTTCGCAGTATCACCAACTTTTCGTTCGCCACCTTCTATAAAGGCTACAATTGAGGGAGTGGTTCTTTTTCCTTCGCTGTTAGGAATTACAACAGGCTCATTACCTTCCATCACTGAAACGCATGAGTTAGTCGTTCCTAAATCTATTCCTATTATTTTACCCATATTGATTGTATTTAATTTCAGTTTGTTTTCTGAAATCAAACAAGTCAATGAATATGCCAAGAAGAATAATTGACTAAATCAGGTAATTTTGTCACTTTATTGCTGCACAATGAAAAATTATTCCATTAATTGGAATGACATTTTGGCAAAAAAAGACTAAGGAAAGCTAAAGTTTCTGGTGTCTTTATATTCGTTAACCAGATAAATCCTTGTGTTATCATCGATTTTTGATTTGTGAATCATGCTTAACCTAGAAGAGAAAAGACCATAACCATCAGCGACATTTGTAAATTCTGGTCTTGTTTGAGCTAAGCCTTCAATTGGGCCATTGATTTCACGGTAAAAGCTAAAATCTTTATCTGCTGCTAAAATCTCGATATCTAAGTTGTCGTTTGGATAGATAACTTTCTTGGTAGGGTTTGTCGAAGCCGGAACTTGTGCTTCAATAGCATTAAAAAAGGTTAGTCCATCAAAATTAAATATAAATTCAATATTGCTGGCAGTTGTAGGATTAGTCTTCTTTGTAAGAGGAATTATTACTCTTCTTAGTATACTGTCTGGTCCAACTATTTCTGTGAATTTGAAATAAAGGATTACTTCAAATTCTGCTACATTATTACCTGTACTAAATTCAAATTTATACCTATCAATATTAAAATTACGATCAACGAAGGCAACCTTATTTAAAAAAGGAGGAGATGGTCTTGGTTTTTCAACAAACATGGTGTCAATCACTTCAGTTCTGCCTATGGTTATTGATCCATCAGGCTTAGTGATTTCTAGTTTGTAGTTTCTATCTGGGAGAATGGCTTCATCTGTATAATACAATATATTTTTTTCATTGGTGAATATTCCAGGATCTTTTGGAAGGCTTATAGTATCAAGAAAAATTGTATCATTTATTTGTTCATCAATTAAGCTTACTACTAAACTGTCATAAAAAATTCGACTAGGATCTGTTGCCAGAACCAATGCACTTTTCTCATCATCTAAAAATGTCTTGTTTATTTTTATAAATTGTCTTTCTGAATTTTGATCTAAAAGGCCATAAACAACCGTTACTTCTTTAAAATCAGCATTGATGTCAACATCATTCTCGCAAGATAAAAAGATAGATAAAAAACAGAGGGCAAGTATTTGATGTAAAAATTTCATGGGTACCAAATTACCAATTATTCGAGTTCTGATACAAATTTGTAGCTTTGTTCAGACACTGAAATAATTAACTATGTCTACCGCAAAAAAAAGTGATGTAAAAAGAGTAACTACTCATGTTCTTCAAGAGATGAAGAATACAGGAGAGAAAATATCGATGCTTACATCTTATGATTATTCGATGGCAAAAATAGTCGATGCAGCTGGTATTGATATTATTCTTGTTGGTGACTCCGCTTCAAACGTAATGGCTGGTCATGAAACAACCTTGCCAATTACTCTAGACCAAATGATTTATCATGCTTCATCTGTTGTTAGAGCGGCTACAAGATCACTCATAGTGGTTGATTTGCCCTTTGGGTCATATCAAGGTAATTCTAAAGAAGCATTAACATCATCTATCCGAATTATGAAAGAGTCGGGAGCTCATGCAGTAAAGATGGAAGGTGGTCAAGAAATTGTGGAGTCAATAGAAAGAATCCTGTCTGCAGGAATTCCTGTAATGGGACATTTGGGTCTAACTCCGCAATCCATCTATAAATTTGGCACCTATGTGGTGCGCGCTAAGGAAAAGGAAGAGGCTAAAAAATTAATTGAGGATGCAAAAGCAATAGAGGCAGCAGGTTGTTTCTCAATTGTTCTTGAAAAAATTCCAGCACATTTAGCAAAAGAAGTTTCAGAGCAAATTAAGATACCCGTTATTGGAATTGGAGCAGGAAATGGTGTTGATGGTCAAGTATTGGTTATTCACGATATGCTTGGCATTAACAATGATTTTAGCCCGAGATTCCTAAGAAGATACAATAACTTGTATGATGGGATCAAAGAATCAGTGGAACATTATATAAGTGATGTTAAATCAAAAGACTTCCCAAATGAAAAGGAACAATATTAAAACAAGCTATTTTCTATTTTTACTGCTTGCTTTAAGTATTTTGTTTTCAGCAGATGCTGTTGCTCAATACATTGAGAAGTATCCTATTTCTTCAGCAAATGGGAATAAAATGCTTGATATGAAAAATTATCAAGAAGCAATTAGACAATACAAATCCCTTCTAAATAAGGATCCATCTAATGTGAATTATAAATTTAAGCTAGCTAAAAGTTATACCTACTCGAATATTGATAAAGCTAAGGGCTTAGAAATTTTAAGAGAATTAAATGAGTTAGCAGAACCTCCAAACGGAACTAAATATGAACTTGGGGTTTCACTTTATAATAACTATAAGTTTGATGAATCCAAAACGATATTTCTAAACTTGAAGGAAACAACTGAAGATGCTGAAGAAAAAAATAAGATGGAAGAATGGATTCAACAAATTGAGTTTGCAAAAAACTTGTACGCCTCTCCAATTAATGTAACATTCGAAAATTTGGGGAAATATGTTAATTCGAAAGCACCTGACTATTTGCCAATTACCAACCCAAATGAATCCATTTTAATTTTTACAAGCAGAAGGGTAGGAGTAGTAGGTAATCTTTATGACTTTAGAGGGTACAAAACCGCTGACATATTTTTATCGAAACACAAAAGAAATAAATATTCAAGAGCGCGTTCTATAGGAAGTCCTAATACCTATGGGAATGAACAAACAGCAGGGAGGTCTGAAAATGGTCAATACATTACTTACAACATAAATAGTGGAGATTTCTTCAATGACCTTTTTGTAAGTAAAAAGGGTAAAAGATCATTTATGCCTCCTAAGGAGGTGGATAGTAAAACCATCAATCAGAAATCAAATGAAATGGGAGCTAGTTTAAGTAATGATGGTTCTGTTATGTTCTTTTGTAGTGACCGAGATGGTGGCTTAGGGGGATTTGATATTTATAAAGTTATACGTTTACCTAATGGTAATTGGAGTGAACCTAAAAATGTGGGAGCTCCTATTAATACTTCAAAAGATGAAAAATATCCACAACTAGAAGACGAAGGTAAATTGCTATATTTTAGTTCAAATGGGCATTATGGTATGGGGAATATGGATGTTTTTAAATCAAACTATGACTCAATTAGCCAAAAATGGTTGGAACCTGAAAACTTAGGATATCCAATTAATACAACAGGAGAAGATTTGAATATTTCATTTGCAAAGAACAAAAGGTATGCATACGTATCGGCCAAACGTGCTGATAGTTATGGAGATTTAGATATTTATAGGTTAACTTTTGAAGATATGAGGGACGACTACACCCTTTTGACAGGTAGAGTTATGGATTCAGACTCACTAAATATTGATGCTGAAATTACGGTCGAAATTTTTGACATCAATGAGGAAAGCTTATATGGTAGTTATGTGGTAAACAATAAGACTGGAAAATATAGTGCTATTTTACCAGTTGGAAAATACCGCATTGAAGTATTAGAAATGAATGGATTCGAAGATTTTGAAAAAGAGATTAAACTCTTAGGGAAAAACGACTTTCAAAATAAAAGAAATATGGACCTCATGCTTACAAAATCTCAATAATCTTTAAGTGTCAAATCAACCATTAGAAATACTTTACGAAGATAACCACCTGATTGCAGTTAATAAGCCATCTGGTATGCTGGTGCAAGGAGATAAAACTGGAGATAAGCCGCTCGTTGACTTGGTTAAAGAGTATTTAGTAAAAAAGTATAAGAAAGAGGGTGAAGCTTATTTGGGTTTGCCTCATAGAATAGATCGACCAACAAGTGGCTTGGTTATAATGGCTAAGACTTCTAAAGCGCTTACGCGTTTAAATATTCTTTTTCAAGAAAGAAAAATTGATAAAACATATTGGGCGGTTGTTAAAAAATTACCAGATGAACCTAGTGGTAATCTCATTCATTATTTGCTAAGAAATCCCAAAAAAAATAAGTCAACTGCTTCATTAAAAGAAAATGATGGATCAAAGAAGGCTGAGTTATCCTATAAACATATGGTGAGCTTAGACTTCTATCATTTGTTAGAGATTTACCCGAAAACAGGGCGCCATCATCAAATAAGAAGCCAATTAAGTTTTATAGGATCTCCTATAAAAGGAGATGTTAAATATGGATTTGATAGAACAAATAAAGATGCTTCAATTCATTTGCATGCCAGGGCAATTAAGTTTATTCATCCAATTCAAAAAGAGGAGTTAATTATTAAAGCAAATCCTCCTAAAAAGGAGCCAGTTTGGAAAAATATCATGTTAAAGCTAAAATGAAGCTTAACCATAATTATTCGCCATAAAGTTAAAGTATGCTTGTAAGTAGTTTATTTCAATAAACTACACTTAGTTTCCCTGCATTGGTTATACCCACTAAATTCCATGAATAATGCGGGTTAAAGAAAATCTTTCTTTCGGTTATCTTTTTTTTCGGCTTGTCTTTTTTTGGCTTTCAATCGTTTTCTAATGGCCGCTTTATTGGGTTTTGTTGGTTTGCGTTTCTTCTTTTTTTGTAGTCCTTTTTCCAGCAAACTTAGAAGTCTATTTTGAGCTGTTTTTTTATTCTGAATTTGACTTCTCGAATCCTCAACATCAATTTGCAATACTCCGTCATTGGAAAGTTGATTGACTAAAAAGCTTTTCAGCTTTAAAACTTGCTCATCGCTTAGGGCAGATGAGTTAACTAAGTCAAAAAAAATGCTGATTCTGCTCTCTGTTTTGTTGACATGCTGTCCGCCCTTTCCACTGCTTCGGCTAGTTTTATAGGTGCATTCAGAAAGCAGTACATCTAATGAAAAATTCATGCAGTTAATAATTGTAAAGGCTGGCATAAAGTTCGGAAAGTACTTTATCTTTGTAAAGCAAACAAAAAAAGGAATTATGTCAGCAGAAATAGACAAATTAAGCGAAACAGAGAAAGAAATAGTTTTAAGAGCTCCATCAATACTAGCCCTATTAGCTGCAATTTCAGATGATGGCCAAGTTAGTGAAAGTGAAAAGTCTGAATCTATAAAACTAGCTCACCTAAGAACCTACACATCTCCGAAAATATTACACAATTACTATAAAGAAGCAGATATTGTATTTGAAAGATGTTTTGATGAGGAAATGGCGAAATTGCCTGAAGGAAAAGAAGCTAGAGAGGCGCATTTAGAAAACCGATTGACAGATTTAAATCAGGTGTTTCCTAAATTGGATAAAG
>CAYPJC010000097.1:0-7630 GCA_964410855.1 uncultured Flavobacteriales bacterium
TTATATCTTGCCAATTTTCACCTTCCTTGCAATTAATATTAACATTGCAACTTCCTGAGCTATTAAAAACTTTTTGGGCTTTTTCATGAATACTTCTATAGCCGTAAACTACACCTTCAATATTGAATAGTAAATCATTTTTTTCATTTGCTGGCACATGTAATTCAATAATCAACTCATCACCTCTAATTGGTCGAATTGAAAAGAGCGAATCTTTTTTATTATTAGAAGATGTTATAGCCCCTAAAACGTCACTATAATCAGTATTGTGAAAAAATAATTTAGCATTTGGAGTGAGTTGAAACTGATTAAAATTTAAATTAATAGAAATAGCTTTCTTCGCCTTAATTTTCAATTTCCAAGTCATCATATTTGTACTTGCATTCAGCAGCCACTCGCCTTCATTGGATGTGTTGATATCAGATTGGAAAAGAATGCCAAAACGCCATGGTTTTTCATTTTTTTTGTCATCTACTTTATCCTCCTTTAATATTTTTGTAAGCTTGGGCTCTTGGATAATATACGTTGGGGTTTCAGTAGAATTATTATTTTTAAAAAATGAAGGGGGAAACTCATTGGTGCTAATTTGACCACTTAAATTTGCCGCTAAAGAAAATAGAATAATAAAACTAAAGAGTGAATTTTTCATTGGTAATTTTAAGCTGATATGTAAAGATAATAGATTAATGGTGTTTTTATGGAAATTATAACTTGTAAAAATGTACGATTTGTAGGGGCAAATAATAAAGTCTCTTTATTAGACGAAATATATCCTAAAAAAGGTGTAAAAATGCCCATTATATTATTTGCTCACGGATTCAAGGGATTCAAAGATTGGGGTCATTTTTCGCTAATTGCAAGAGAATTCGCTGAAAGGGGATTTTATGTTATCAAATTTAATTTTACACATAATGGCGGAACAATTGAAAACCCAATTGACTTCGATGATTTAGAATCATTTTCAGAAAACTCATATTGGAAAGAGTTAATTGATATCGAAAAAATTTTAAAATGGATTTCCAAGAATGATTATATGCAGGAAAGAGGAGCAGATATTAATAACATTAATATAATAGGACACAGCAGAGGAGGGGCAGTTTCTATGATTGCAGCGAGCAAATATGCTGAAATTACGAGAGTCATTAGTTGGGCTGCCATTTCTGATTTTATGAGTCGCTTACCAAGCAAGAAAGAACTTTTGGAATGGGAAAGTTGTGGGATTAGAACCATTCACAATTCTCGAACAAATCAGCAAATGCCTATGAAGTATCAATTCGTGAGGGAATTAATTAAGCATCAGGATGATTTAAATATTAAAAATGCAATTAAGGAGCTTGATATTCCTCAATTAATTATTCATGGTTCAGCTGATTCAACTGTAAATTTTAAAGCAGCGCATGATCTGAAGGAATGGAATTCAAATGCCCAACTTGAAATTATAAATGATGCTCAACATACATTTGGAGGATCTCACCCTTGGAAGAAAACTTATTTACCTGAACATACATTAGAAGCAATTCGAATAAGCAGTGACTTTATTTTTAACAGTTAGAGCTTCATTCTTGGTTGAGGGCTTCCTGATAAATCACCAAATATTTTTGCATCATATAGGAATTTACCTGTCATAGCAATCATGGCAGCATTATCTGTGCAATATTCAAATTTTGGAAGGTGCACCTTCCAACCATCTTGTTCTTTCTCTAAGAGCCTTTTTCTCAAGCACGAATTTGCTGAAACTCCTCCTGCAATAGCTACTTCACTAATATTAAAATCTCTTACTGCTTTTTCAAGTTTTATGATTAAAGCGTTGACTATTGTTTTTTGAATACTGGCGCATAAGTCATTGAGATTCTCTTCTATAAAATGGGGATTTAGCTTTTTTTGGTCCCGTAGAAAATATAGAATTCCAGTTTTCAATCCGCTAAAGCTAAAATTATAGTCTGGCATATTACCTACATTAAAACTAAATTTATTTTCATTTCCTTCTTTTGCATATTTGTCTATCAATGGCCCGCCTGGGTAGTCTATCCCCATCATTTTAGCAGCTTTATCAAAAGCTTCTCCCGCAGCATCATCTAATGTGCTTCCTATTACTTTCATTTGGAGTGGGCTATCAACTTTAACAAGTTGGGTGTGTCCTCCACTGACTGTTAAACAAATGAACGGAAAAGCAGGTGTTGACAAATTATCATCAATGAAATGAGCAAGAATATGAGCCTGCATATGATTTACTTCAATCAGAGGTTTATTCAGCGCTAATGTCATGCCTTTTACAAATGAATTACCAACTAAAAGTGAGCCAAGTAATCCAGGGCCTTTGGTATAGGCAATAGCATCAATCTGATCTAAATTGATCTTAGCATTCTCCAAACAAGCTTTGACAACTGGCACAATGTTTTGCTGATGCGCACGAGAAGCAAGTTCAGGAACAACACCACCATATTGAGAATGTACTTCTTGATTAGCTACTAGGTTCGAAAGAATTGTATGATTCTCAATAACAGCGGCTGAAGTTTCATCACACGAGGATTCAATTCCTAAAATTCGAATGACCTTCTTCACCATTTTTATTTTGTTGATTTTTGTAAGTTGTTATGTGTAATAACAAAGCTGAAAGTTAATATACTTCTTCCATTCCAATGTTAAATAGCCAAATCTAAGTAGCTCGTAAAATTAAAAATTATTAAAAAAGCATTTAAAATAACCGTTCAATCCATTGCCATTTTGTTATTGTTTATGACGACTGTTTGGGGTCTATTTCAGTTGCCTCAGTTTCAAACATATACAGCAAAAGCAGTTGCTTCTTTTTATTCAAATAAACTAGGGGCTACAATTTCAATAAATTCTTTGGAAATATCTTTTTTCGATAGTATTGAGTTAAAGGAACTTTATATTGAAGACAGATCAGGAGATTCATTGGCTTATTTGAGCAATATGACTATTGGTTTTGATCTACTCGATTGGGAAGGAAAAATACTCAATGCCAAAATAGAATTAAAAGAAGCGTACTTAAATTTTTATAAGGCTGAGTCAGATAGCGTATATAATTACCAGTTTCTAGTTGATTATTTCTTAGTTAATGATAGGGATACTTCAACTAACGTGTGGAAGTATGAATTGAGTAGCTTAAAATTGGTTGACGCCAATTTTCATTTGCATGACTACAATGTAAAAGATACTTCAATGCATATAAATTATAAGCATCTTGATGTAGGTGGTTTAAACCTTTTTTCATCTAAGCTTTTATTTAAGGAAGCTTATCTAAAAGTTAAAATTGATAGTCTATCAGGTCATGAACAAAATGGCTTTTATTTAGAAAGTCTAGCAACTCTCCTTGAGATAGACTCAAAAAAAATGGCTTTTGATAATTTGGAAATAAAGACTTTAGGGACTGATTTAAAAGCAGATATTGAATTAAGAGCAAACTCTTTTGCAGAATATTCAGATTTTAATAATCTTGTAAATATTAAAGCTTCCTTTAAAAGTTCAAAAGTTCATATAGATGATATTGCCTTTTTTGCCCCTCCTTTAAAAGGCATCGAAGATCAAATTTTTTTTGAAGGAGAGATTAGTGGTTTAATTTCAAATTTGAGTGGAACGAATATTAAATTGAAATTGAATGAAGAAACATCAATGGAAGGGGACATTGATTTAAGAGGCCTTCCAAAAGTGGAGGAAACATTTGTTTATTTAGATTTAAAAAAATTTAAAACAAGTGCGAAAAGTCTCCGCGAGCTTCCTTATCCTCCATTTAAAGAGAATAATCACATAGAAATTCCTCGTTTTTTTGATTCTCTAAAAACCATATTATTTAAAGGTATTTTTACTGGATTTTACAATGATTTTGTAGCCTATGGAAAGGTTACAACCGCCTTAGGGTATTTAAATATAGACCTTTCATTGAAGGAAAATATAAATAACGAGATTGACTATAAAGGCTCATTGAAAACTTCAAATTTCGATATTGGTCGTTTCTTCGGAATTAATGATTTATCTACAATCTCTTTAGACATAGAATTAGACGGAAGTGGTTATAAAAGTTCTACCCTTAATGCTAAAGCGAATGGAGCAATTAAAGAAATAAGGTATAAAGGTTACAACTACAAAGATATTGAGTTGAATGGTGAATTTGCCGATGAAACCTTTAAGGGGAAAGTAACATCACGAGATGACAATCTAAATTTTGATTTTAGTGGACTAATTGATTTCAATGAAGAGAGTCCTGTTTCAAAATTTAATTTAGAATTGAAAAATGCAAATTTAGGACAGTTGGGGCTATTTAAAGTTGAAGACACCTTGACTAAGCTTCAATTTAAGGCAAGTTTTAATTTGGAAGGAAAAAACATTGATAACATTATTGGCGAGGTTAATATAGATAGCTTATTTTATTCTGATAGTGAACAAAACTATTTTGTCGAAAATTTTGAATTAATTGCAAATAACGAAGCAAATACTCGGTCAATAAATTTATACTCTAGCCTATTAGATGCAGAAGTAAAGGGAGATGTTAAATTTATTGAAATAGTAAAAGATATTAAGAATCAATTCTATCAATATATTCCAAGTCTAGGTTCTAAGTCCCCTTCTTCTGAAGCACAAGATTTTAGCTATAAAATAGAGTTTAAAAATAGCAAGCCTTTGTTTAATGTAATTTCTGATGACTTGGCTGTTGACTCGGGATCAATAATTCAAGGGAAATACAATAATCAATCGAGAGAGTCGGAGTTTATTTTTACTGGAAGCCAGTTTTCTTACAAAGAACACTATATAAATGATTTTAATATTAGTATTCAATCCACTAGAGACTCAGCGCTAGCTAATGTAAAAGCAAACAAGCTGAAAATTAAAGGAATAAACTCATTAGACTCCTTTCAACTATCTACAAATTTAAAGAGTGGGGTTAATTTAACAAGCGTTTTCTGGAATGGGGTAAATGGAAAAAGAAACCCTTCTGAGATTTACATTATTAATCAATTAGAGTCATTTACAAAGATGAGCGCGAGTTTTACAAACTCCTTTTTTACAATAAATGATTCAATATGGATAATCGAGAATAGCAATAATATCCTTATAGATACTTCTTCAGTTCAGATTTCTAATTTTGAGATTTCTAATTCAAGTCAACTTATAAAACTAAAAGGTGGAGTATCTAATGACTCTGCTAATCTTTTAAGTTTAGACATAGAAAATATTGACCTAGAATTTATAAGTGGAATTTTGCCAGAAAATGTAATTGAATTAGTTGGAACTGCAAATGGGGCCATGCAAATTCAAGATGTTTATAATAATTTATCTATTTCTTCAGATTTAAAATTATCTCAATTGATCGCTAATGGAGTTGAAATAGGGGATGCTAAGTTTAAGAGTAAATGGGTGCCTCAATTAAAGGCTTTTCAATTGGATGCTGCCTTTGGAATGGATGTAAATAATAAATTAAGACTTAATGGAATAGTTTACCCATTTAGAAAGAAAAATAGTCTAGACCTTAAATTACTATTTCATGAATTTCCTATAAACCTTTTAGCACCATACATCGAAGATTATATTACAGAATTAAAAGGTAGTTTAAATGGTTCAGTAAATGTTACTGGCGAATCTTCTAAACCTATTGTAATAGGGGATGTGAATCTTAAGAATGCAAGTTTTTTCGTGAATTACTTAAATACAATGTATTCCATTGATGATGAAATTATAGTTAGACCAGATTTTATTGGATTTGACTTGATAAAAGTTGTCGACTCGAGGAAGAACTATGCTATTGCTACTGGCGCTATTTTTCACGAAAATTATTCAGATTTTAACTTAGATATTGGTTTAGAGTTCGAAGATTTTCTTTGTCTGAATACAAATTCATTGAACAATGACTTATTTTATGGAAAGGCTATTGCTTCAGGCATTGCTAACATTTCCGGTTACGCTGACCAACTTAATTTTGAAATAGACTTAAAAGTAGAAAAAGGAACTGATTTTAAAATCCCGTTGGATGAAGGAGTTAATGTTTCAACTTCAAATTTTTTAGTTTTCACTAATAGTCCAGACTACGATAAATCAAAATCAGACATTATTGACCTGAGTGGAATCGAATTAAATTTCAATTTAAGTTTTGATCCCGAAGCTAGGGTTCAAATCATTTTTGATGATCAAATTGGTGATATAATAAAAGCTCAAGGTGAAGGCAATCTTAAATTAGAAATTAACACCTTAGGTAACTTCAATATTTATGGGCAGTATGTTGTTGATAAGGGGGATTATTTATTCACCTTACAAAATGTCGTAAATAAGAGGTTTGAGCTAAAGAAAGGAAGTCGACTTTTTTGGAATGGAAATCCATACCAAGCGGAAATAGATTTAAAGGCAGTATATAAATTAAGAGCAAATCTCTATGATCTTCTCCAAGATACAAGCTCTGGATATCGAAAAAGAATTCCTGTTGAACTTGAGTTGCAATTGACCGAGAAGCTATTAAGCCCTGAAATTGAATTTGCTATAAACTTGCCTACTGCTGATGAGCAAACCAAGCAAAAACTTGAGAGCATACTTTATACGAATAACAATGATGTCAATAAACAAGAAATGAATCAACAAGTCTTTAGCTTATTAGTATTGAATAGGTTTATGCCTTCTGCAGGAAGTGGGGATGATTTCAATTATGATAAGGGAGCTCCCGGAATTAATAATGGCTATGAGTTTTTATCCAATCAGCTGAGTAATTGGTTCTCTAGAATAAGTGACGATTTTGATGTTGGAGTTAATTATAGACCGGCAAATGAACTTAATAGTGAAGAGGTTGATTTGTCGCTTTCTACTGAAATTTTAAACGATAGACTTTTGCTCGATGGGAATGTTGGTTATACAGGAAATGCTGCAGATTATAATCCAAACCAAAATTCTAACTTTATTGGAGAATTTACGGCAGAGTATAAGCTAAGTAAAGATGGAAGATTTAGAGTAAAAGGGTTTAATCGTTCAACAAACAATAGTTTAATTCAATTAAATAGTCCCTATACACAAGGTGTTGGTCTCTTTTTTAGAGAAGAATTTGATACGATAGGTGAATTATGGAGAAAGTATTTCCATAGCTATGATTAACTCGAGACATTCCATTTCTGTTGTAGTTCCCGTTTTTAATGAATCACTTTTTATTTCTAGATTGCTCAATCAAGTTGAGAAACTAAATTTTTCTGAAGTTATTATTGTTGATGGAAATAGTACAGACGAAACACAAAAATTGTCAGAAAAATCATTTGCAAAGCTAATTATCTCGGATGTAACTCAAAGAAGTTACCAATGTAACCTAGGGGCTAAAGCCTCAAAGGGAGACTATCTGCTGTTTTTGCATGCTGACTTAATACTGCCTAATAAATTTGAAGAGATAATCCAAAATGCCTTGTCAAAAAAAATAGAGCTCGCTAACTTTAAAATAAGATTCGACAATAATCATTGGTTTTTGAGATTAAATACTTATTTCAGCAGGTTTAGATCAAACAATTTTCAATTTGGAGATCAGGGTCTATTGATTAAGAGGTCTTTATTTGAAAAAATAGGTGGCTACAATGAAAACATTCGTTTAGCTGAAGGATTATTTTCCCGAGCCCACTGAATACTTTTCTCCAGGGTAAAAACCCACTCT
>CAYPJC010000098.1:0-964 GCA_964410855.1 uncultured Flavobacteriales bacterium
ATTTATAATTGGAGATGAAGGAGGAGGGGTTGATCTAGGTAAAAGATTAATTAAGGCGTTTATAGAATCTTATTTACCAGACGATCTTGCTGTTTTATTTGAAAAAAGATATCACTTATCGGTAGATATTATATTGGAAAAGCTCTATAAAGAGCCTCAACCAAACCAATTTCTAGCTTCATTTGCTCGATTTGTATTTCATCATAAGGAACACCCATTTATTTCAGATCTAATTCACCAATCTTTTACGGCCTATATAAAAAATCAAGTTCTTAGGTATCCAGAATACAAGAATTTGAAACTTAGTTTAGTAGGCTCGATTGCCTTTTATTTTCAAGAATACATTCGAGTTGTAGCGAGTGAGCAAGAAGTCACTCTGGGAACTATTCTAGAGAAACCGATATCTGGACTTAGCTTATTCCACAGCGAATTAGGCTGATATTAAGAAAATAGCTGGTTGCTTTTGCAAATTTGGAATCTGAATTTGCCTCCATTCTTCAATAGTCATGGAACGAATGAACTCTTTTTCTAAACTAATATTGGCAGCAATGCAAAAACGAGTATTCGGATTCAGTGATTTTAGAGCATCTTCAATCAGTGCAGAATTACGATAGGGAGTCTCCATAAAAATTTTTGTCTGGTTCAATTCTCTTGAAGAGGATTCTAATTTTTTTAATTGGCTCATTCGCTGACCTTTTTCCCGATCCAAATAACCGTGAAAAGCAAAGGATTGTCCGTTAAACCCACTTGCTATTAAAGCAAGTAGAATAGAGGAGGGGCCAATCAAAGGAACAACTCTTATTTTATTTTTATGAGCCCACTCTACAAGCAAGGCTCCTGGGTCTGCAATTCCTGGACAACCAGCATCTGATATAATCCCTGCTGATTTTCCGCTTTTTAACGCGGTAGTTAGTTCTGAAATATCTTCCTTAGTGCTGTTTTTATTTAAATCAACAAAAGTACT
>CAYPJC010000098.1:984-7607 GCA_964410855.1 uncultured Flavobacteriales bacterium
TTAACAAGAAAGCGACGTGCTTCTTTTATGTTTTCAACGGCGAAGAAATCTAAGGATTCAATTATTTTTTTGTTGAATTCTGGCAATACTCTATCGGGAGAGGAATCACCTAGCAAGTTTGGAATTAAATAAATTGATGTATGGCTCATTGTTCTAATTCTTCAAGAAATACATTGCAAGCAGCATCTAACAACTGGTAAACGTTTTCAAAACCATCTTCGCCACCAAAATAGGGGTCTGGTACAGACATGTCTGAATTAGGCTGGCTTAAGTTTAGAATCATTTGAACTTTTGCTTTGTCGCTTGCATTTCTTGCTAAAGCAATGGTATTTTGATAATTGGAAGTATCCATCACAAAGATTTTATCATAGATATCGAAGTCTTCTACTATTAATTGTCTGCCGCGCAAGTTGCTGATGTCTATGCCGTGTGAATTGCAATTTCCAACAGCTCGTTCGTCAGGACTTTGATCAATATGGTAATCAGAAGTTCCTGCGGAGTCGACTTCTATGTTTAAGTTTTTGTCTTTTATTTTATCTTTTAAGATACCCTCAGCCACAGGCGAGCGGCAAATATTTCCAAGGCAAACCATTAATACTTTCATACGCTATATTGTATAAAAAAAGCCCTAATGAAGGGCTTTTTTATTATTGAATGCTAATTTTTTTCTCTAAATCATCCACATAACCCCTAAATCGTTTATCGGTATCAACAAGGTTATTAACTGTTTTACATGCGTGCAGAACAGTTGCGTGATCTTTGCCGCCACAATGCATGCCAATATTCGCTAAGCTTGACTTAGTCATTTTTTTAGCGAAGAACATAGCAATTTGTCTTGCTTGAACAACTTCTCTTTTTCTAGTTTTTGATTTAAGTAACTCAATCGGTAAATCAAAGTAGTCACAAACCATTTTCTGGATGTAATCTATCGATACTTCACGAGCTGTGTTTTTAACAAACTTATCAATCATTGATTTCGCAAGCTCAAGTGTAATCGCCTTTTTATTTAAGGATGATTGAGCAAGAAGTGAAATTAATGCACCTTCTAATTCACGAATGTTAGTGGTGATACTGTAAGCTAGATACTCAACTACTTCTTTAGGGAGGTCTAAACCTTCATTGTACATTTTAGTTTCCAGAATGGCAATTCTTGTTTCCAATTCAGGATTCTGAAGATCTGCTGATAAACCCCACTTAAAACGAGACAGTAGTCGTTGCTCCATGCCTTGTAATTCAACAGGGGCTTTATCACTCGTTAAAATTAATTGCTTGCCAGTTTGGTGTAAGTGGTTGAATATGTGGAAGAATACATCTTGTGTTTTTTCCTTACCACTAAAGAACTGTACATCGTCAATAATTAATACATCTATCATTTGATAAAAATGTATAAAATCATTTTGATTGCCATTTCGGACAGCATCAATAAACTGATGAGTAAATTTTTCAGAAGAAACGTAAAGAACTGTTTTACTTGGATGGTTGTTTTTTATTTCAATTCCAATAGAGTGGACTAAGTGAGTTTTTCCAAGACCAACTCCGCCATAAATTAATAAAGGATTAAAAGCGGTACCTCCAGGGTTTTTAGCAACTGCATATCCAGCAGAACGAGCTAAGCGGTTGCAATCTCCTTCAATAAAACTATCGAATGAATAGTTTGGGTTGAGTTGAGAATCGATGTTTACTTTTTTTAATCCTGGGATGATGAATGGATTTCGAATCCCTTTTTCACCATTTATATCAATAGGTATTGAAATTGGATCGTTTTTTAATGCTTGACGGTTTGTGGTAGGAATCTTTACGGTGTATGGTTTAGGGTTATTTACCCCATTCTCCATAATAATGCTATACTCTAGCTTGCCATCAGTGCCAAGCTCTTTTTTTATGGTTTTTCTTAATAAAGTAATGTAATGCTCTTCCAACCATTCGTAAAAGAACTGACTAGGAACTTGAATGGTTAATACTTGATTAGATAGTTTAATTGGTACTATTGGTTCAAACCAGGTTTTAAAACTTTGAAGACTTACATTGTCTCTTATTACGGCTAAACAGTTTTGCCAAACTTGGTTAAAGTCTTTACTCATACTTTTTGGTTTAATCTCAATTAATAAAGCTGCGATAATTTAGACATTTTTTTCTCTCCCTCATCTATAAAATCAACAAAAAAATATTTTTTTTTAGAAGTATTTTAGTGGAATCTAAAATAATCTAAAATGTTGATAAATAGCGTTTTAGCCTGAGATTAAATCTCTGTCATTCGCCTGACAAATATTTGAAGAAAAAAGTGAAATAAAAAATCTAATTGCTATTGATTATAAAAAAGATTATGCTATGTTAAAAGAATTTTTTTTGGCTTAATCTTGCTTATTAAATGTTTAACATGATAAAACAATCGACCAAATTAAGAGTAAGGTATTCAGAAACAGATAGAATGGGTTTTGTGTACTATGGAAACTATGCTCAATACTTAGAAGTAGGAAGAGTCGAAGCCTTAAGGAGCGTAGGTTTGAGCTATAAAAGCCTAGAAGATCAAGGCTATTTACTTCCAGTTAAATCATATTCAATCAACTACTTAATAGCTGCTAGTTACGACGATGAGTTGATTATTAATACAATCATTAAAGACTTGCCTTCTAACCGAATTATTTTTGATTACGAGGTAAAACGTGGAAATGAATTGTTAGCAACTGCCTCAACAACTCTTTTTTTTATGAATAGAGACGGTAAGGCATGCAAACCACCTGATTTTTTTATCAATCAGATGAAGCCTTTGTTTAGTTGAGAAAAATATTTTTTCTTTTTTAAGTAAAAGGCAAAAACGATGCTTTTATGATACATGCCAGTTAAATTAATGTTTCCCTGCTCTAATTTCCCCTTTTTCATTCCATAAAAAGAAATGTGTGCCTTCAAAATAGAAAAAGCATGCCCAGGTCCAGCGTCAATGAATAATTTAACAAAAGCTAAGCCATCGAGTAGGAGGCGAATAAAAATTTTGAACCAGGTATAACCAGAGTAATCATTTTTTTGAAGGGTTAACAAGCTATTGCGAAAGTTCAAGAAAGTCTTTCGAGGATTTGTGTTTTGCATGGTTCCGCCACCCAAATGATAAACAACACTCTGCGGTACATAATAAACGGCATGACCTAAATTTTTTGCTCTCCAACACAAATCAATTTCTTCCATGTGGGCAAAATAACGCTCATCAAGTCCACCCAAATCTTTGAAAACTTTCGACTTTATAAACATACATGCTCCGCTTGCCCAAAATATTTCAGTCCTTTCATTGTATTGACCATTGTCAACTTCCATTTCTTGAAAAATTCTTCCTCTGCAAAACGGATAACCTAAGTAATCTATAAAACCACCAGCAGCACCAGCATATTCAAATTTATTTTTCTCTAAGTATGAAAGAAGCTTAGGTTGTGCAATTACTGCTTTTTTATCATTCTCTAGAAAATCTACAATCGGATTAATCCAATTTGAGGTGACTTCAACATCCGAATTAAGCAGTACGAAGTAATCTTCCTTTAAGTCAACTAGCGCTTCGTTATAGCCTTTTGCATATCCTCCGTTAGAGCTGTTTAGGATGATTTTAATATCTGGATAAGTTGATTTTACAAATTCAACAGAATCATCGGTGGAACAATTGTCAGCTAGATAAATGGTAGCTTCTTTAGAATGAGCTACAACAGAAGGCAAATAGGTCTCTAAGTGATTTCTTCCATTCCAATTAAGAATAACGACTGCAACTGATGAATTCATGGTCTCAAAAATACAGTCTTAGGAGAAGAATTGAATTGATTTTTTGATAATTTATAGTAAGCTTGAAAACGTTGGCTATTTAATTACCTTGGATTATTGTATAAATCGTTAGCATTCCGATTTATAACTCCACCCTCAGGAACTTCTTGGATGCCTTTATTTCCATTTACCTTACTGACTAAGTCTAGCTCCCAGTTCGGATTAAAGACTTCCCCTCTTACGTTGGAATGCAAAATTTCATACCCTAGCATTTCCATGGAAGGACTGTAGAAAACAAATTTTCGATCAGTTAAACCCTGTAATTTGTAATACTGCCAGATCGAGTAAGGGTAGGTATCTCTATCATAAGGAACATCTTGCATTGCATTAGGCGGACCATACTGGAGGTAAACTCTTCCTCGTTCGGTGGAATATCCTTTTATGTTTCCATAGCCAAATTCCCGATCAACCAATATCAATTCTTCTTTATACTCAAGCCATTCTCTTTCAGGATTAATCTGGTTGCGTGTTTTCCAAAAATTAAGAAAATACTGTTGCATAAAAGCCAAATCGCCATATTCTAATTGATTTTGTGCAAAGGTTAATTCATCATCTGTTGATACAGGAGACAAGCTTTTGATGTATGCTTTTAGTTCCTTTTTATCGGTAATGGAATCAACAAAAGTACTTTTGGTGCTAATAGAGGAGTAGTTGATTAGTTTGGTGTTAATTCTATAAAACTCAGTCTTTTTAGCTAAGAGAACTTCATTCTCTCTGTTTCTTATTGCGAGCTTTAGGTAATACCTTCCAGAAGGTAAGACGCTTAAGTCAAACGCATGCAATAAAGGAATAACCTCAGTTGCTTTCAATCGTTTTATGCCTCTCAAATTAGCTGTAACTTCATTGGTTTCAAGATTTACAATGGAGTATTCAAACAAAAAATCGGTTTCATCACCTAATGATTTGTTTGCATTATAAATTTCTGCGTAAAAATGAAGCACATTTAGATTTTCTTTATATACATGAGTAATGTTTGGGAAAATATCAAATCCATTTTTTGAAAACTTGCTCTGATTGTCAGTTGTTGCTATTACTTCATTGGCCAGTTGAATATCAGAGAATGATATTGTTTCGGTTGGAAATTTGATGGTTCTTAAAGTATGCTGAACCTCAGACTCCGATTTACTGACTAAGTCTTTGGCAATAATGGTTAGTTGATACTCTCCATTATCAATAGGTATTCTTCTTAAATCAATTAAATCCAATTTAATATCATCGGCTAGGTATTTAGGACTGTTAATTTGGAACTTTTCAAAGGCAATCACTTTATTGTCTTTCTCTATTAAATAGGTAACTTCAATACTTGCTTGATAAAAGTCTTCTTCAGTATTTGCGTATAATATAGAATTTCCATTCACACTTAGGTATAATTCAACATAAGGTTTAGCTCCTATGATGTTAAAAGAAGCATAATCTAAGGACAAGTTGATATTTGCACTCAACACAAAAGGTAGGAGTAGAGCACTCAAAAAAGGAAATATTTTCATCATAAAAACTAAATTACGGATAGAAGACACATTTTTTTGGAATTTCGTTTCAAAAAATTCACAATTATTTAAAACCCTTTGTTACTTTTGCCGCGGAGAAATGGCAGAGCGGTTGAATGCACTAGTCTTGAAAACTAGCATACCGCAAGGTATCGGGGGTTCGAATCCCTCTTTCTCCGCTCAAAAGGCTCAAAACGCAAGTTTTGAGCCTTTTTGTTTTCATGAGTTGGAAGTTTACTTTCAAACGAAAATGAAAACAAAAAGGCCAATCAATGAATATTGATTGAAGCCTTTGGAGCAGGTCTCCCCCCTCCAGGATAGACTGAGCAAAGCGAAGTCAATCCCCACATCAATGGAAATTTACTTAGAAAATGAAAACAAAAAGGCCAATCAATGAATATTGATTGAAGCCTTTAGAGCATGCTCCCCTCTCCAGGATGCCCGAAACAAAGCGAAGTCAATCCCCACATCGCCGAAAACTTCTACTGATAAACTCTAATTTTTATTTCCTAAATTTAAACAGTACTAAATCACAATCTACTACTTTATGAAGTCCAACAGTCACCCTAAAAGTTCAGTTCTCAGGCTTTCTTTTATTCTCCTACTCATAATTCCATTTTATTCCAACGCCCAATGGACACAACTAGGCATTGATATTGATGGAGAAGCAGCAAATGACCAGTCCGGTCAATCAGTTAGCATGAATAGTTCTGGAGACCGAATGGCTATTGGAGCTCCAAAAAATAATGGATTTGGAAGTGGATCGGGACATGTTCGAATTTATGAATGGAATGACACTGCTTGGACTCAAATGGGAGCCGATATCAATAGCGAAGTATAATGTAAGAGTTAAGGTATATCTGTTAGTATGATCAGTAATAAAAAAAGAGTAGCGATTGGTGCTCCTAGAAATAATAATAATAAGGGATCTCATAACTACGCAGGACATGTTCGAATTTATGAATGGAACGGAACAGCATGGACTCAATTAGGGGTAGATATCGATGGGGAAGGAAGAGGTGATGGTTCCGGCAATTCGGTCAGTATGAACGGGACTGGAGACCGATTAGCTATAGGAGCTCCAGGAAATGGTTTTTTTAATGGATGGAAAGTAGGCCATGTTCGGATTTATGAATGGACTGGAATGGCTTGGACTCAACTAGGAGCAGATATTGAAGGTGAATCATTATATGACCGTTATGGCTATTCAGTAAGTATGAATGTGGATGGAGACCGATTAGCGATTGGAGCTCCAGGAATAGTTGGATATGGAAATGAATCGGGCCATGTACGGATTTATGAATGGGACTCCACGTTAACAAATTGGAGGCAACTAGG
>CAYPJC010000099.1:0-7556 GCA_964410855.1 uncultured Flavobacteriales bacterium
ATCGTACAGAAGGATAAGTGTGAAGTCGAATCAACTGGTAGAACCCATTATGCAGCTACAAAATGGAAGTAGTTTTTTATCATCTTACCGTGTTAATAAAGGAAAAGTTTATTTATGTGCTGTAGGATTAAATAAAGAACAAAGTAACCTGGTAAATCATGCCATATTTGTTCCTATGTTATACAACATGGCACTTAAAGCAGGCTATAACAAGCCAACTTATTATAACTTAAACGAAACGACTTTTAAATTCCCTATATTCGATAAAAAAGAATCTCCAGTGCATATTAAAGGTCATGGAGTTGATTTTATACCCTCTCAAAAATTTATTCAGAACCAATTAAAAATCGAATTGAGAAATGAAATTTCTCAGGCTGGTCATTATCAATTAACTAGAGAAAACGAAGTGCTGGGAATCATTTCGTTTAATTATGATCGAAAAGAATCAAAAATTGAATCCTTTATACCAGAAGAATTTTTAGCAGAGGTTGAAACTAAAAATTTGACCTATGAAATAATAAATGAAAACACAGATATGTTACATTCTAAAATTCAAAAAATGGATCAAGGAACTCCTCTATGGAAATATTTTATCATCTTAGCATTGATATTTGTAGCAATTGAAGTTTTATTATTGAGAATTCTTAAATAGACAAACCTTATGGATATTCTTATTAAATCAGCTCTAATAGTTGATTCTTTTAGCAAACACCACCTAAAGAAAAGAGACGTATATGTCACCAATGGCCGGATTGAAAAAATTGCTGAACGGATTGAAAATAAAAAAGCAAAATTGATAGAAGGTAGTGATTTACATGTATCAAAAGGGTGGATTGATTTATTTGCCAATTTTCAAGTCCCAGGTTTTGAGTATAAAGAGACGATAGAATCAGGCTTAAATGCTTCCGCAAGTGGCGGATTCACTGCTGTTGGAGTTTCACCTGATACACTTCCTTGTCGAGATTCGAAAACTCAAATAGAATATTTACTAAATCAAAGTAAAAAGCATGTAGTGGATATTTTGCCTTATGGAGCAGTTTCAAAAAATTTGGAAGGCAAAGAGCTTGCAGAGCTAAGTGACATGAAACTGTCAGGAGCAATTGCATTTTCAGATGGGAAGAATTCTATTAATAATCCTAATTTATTAAATAGAGCCTTGCTTTATGCAAAGGCGTTTGATGGTATTATCATGAACTTTCCAAATAGCGCAGACATCTCAGCTAAAGGAGTTATGAATGAAGGTGAGACAAGCACCCATTTAGGGTTAAAAGGAATACCAGAACTTGCAGAAGAATTAATGGTTGCTAGAGACCTATATTTAGTTGATTATACAGATGGAAGGCTCCATTTTAATAGCATCTCAGCTTCAAAGTCGGTTGAGCTAATTGCACAAGCAAAGAAGAATGGATTAAAAGTTAGCTGCGATGTAGCAAGCTATAACCTATTACTTGATGATACTGAACTGGAAGAGTTTGATACACGATTTAAAACCCTTCCTCCTCTTCGTTCAAAAAAAACAATATCAAAACTAATATCAGCTGTAAAAAACGGAACAATTGACGCCATTAGTTCTGATCACTGCCCTGAAGATATTGAGGCAAAGAAAAGAGAATTTGATTATGCTTCTTTTGGGATTATTAATGCTCAAACAGCCTTTACTGTTGCTAATACAGCACTTTCAAAATCTATATCAATAGAAAGACTAATTGAACTTTTTACAGATGGTCCGACCAAAATATTAGGCTTAGATAAACCGTCTATTAATGAAGGAGAACTCGCCAACTTGACCATTTTTCAACCCAATGAAAAAGTCACCTTTACGAAAGAGGCTGTGCTGTCTAAATCCAACAACTCTCCATTCTTTGGAAGAGAGTTAAAAGGTAAGGTTTTGGGCGTAATTAACGAAAAAAGAGTATATTTAAAGGACGATTAACATATTTTCCTACTACATGAGAAAATTATTAGCCTTTATTTTTCTACTTCTAAGCGTTGCTTTTTTTTCTAAAACCCAGGCACAGACTGTCATTTATGTTGACAGCTCAAATACAAGCATCAATCAAGATGGACAAACTTGGGCAACAGCATATAATGATTTCCAACTAGCAATTGACACAAGTAACATTGGAGATAGCATATTTGTAGCTAAAGGAACTTACCTTCCTATACTTGGCCAATCCTTTTCAATGAAAGATAGTGTTAAGCTTTTTGGAGGGTTTTCAGTATTAGATAGTAGTTTTTATCTACGTGATTGGGAGATTAATAAAACTATACTTAAAGGTAATGGAAGCCGAGTAATTGACAATAGATTCGATAGCTTGAGTTTGGCTGCGGTAATAGATGGTTTTGCAATTACGGGCGGAATTGGTAATGACTTTGGAGGGGGAATGTATAATAGCTATTCATCGCCAACAATTAGCAATGTAGTATTTAGCAGAAACATAATTAATAATCGGGGCGGGGCGATTTACAACAATAATTCTTCACCTACATTAACAAATGTTATATTTTTTGATAATAGAGGAACTCTTGGCGGGGCAATGTACAATAATCATTCTTCACCAAAAATAATAAATACTATTTTCAAAAATAACAGAGCTACCAGTTACACATACCCTGGGGGAGGTGGTTTATGTAACAACTATTTTTCATCTCCTACTCTGGTAGATGTAGTATTTATTGACAATAAATCCAAAGCAATGGGCGGTGGTATGGGTAATAAAAGCAACTCTTCTCCAAGGCTTATAAACGTAATATTCATCAATAATAAATCAGATGCCTTAGGGGGTGGAATGGGCAATATTGATAACTCATCACCAGTGTTAAAAAATGTAGTATTTAGTAACAATGAAACTAGGCTTGAAGGAGGTGGGATGTTTAATGAAAATTCTTCACCAAACCTAAAAAATGTCACCTTTAGCAATAACAAGTGCACCGAGACTCAATATTCAGCTGGTGGAGGTATATTCAGTAACGGAAGATCCTACATAACAATAAGAAATGTTATTTTTTGGGGAAATTATGCGCTTATAAAAGAAGATTTTTTTGAATGGGGTTCCCCTTCTTCAATTGAATATAGTTATACCCAATTGGCCATAAGTGGCATAGGCAACATAAAAGACTCCATAGACCCTTTTATAAACAGTGCTAATCCTGCTGGGGCAGATGGTATATTTATGACTGCTGATGATGGACTGCAACTATCTTGTAGCTCAGCTGCTGTTAATGCAGGAAGCAATACTTATATTTCAATCAACGACACTGCAGATATTTCAGGTGCTCCAAGAATAGTTGGACTTAATGTAGATATGGGTGCTTATGAAAACACAAGTATTGGTTCTAGTCAAAGCATAACAGCTTGTGATAAATACTTCTGGTCTCAAACAGATATGACTTATACATCATCCGGTATATATCATGACACTATTTCAAATGCATCTATCTGTGATAGTGTAATTACTTTATTTTTAACCATTAAAAAAAGTAGCGCAGATACTATCAATATAACATCTTGTAATAGATACACTTGGCCAATAACCAATATTACATACTTAAATTCAGGTCATTACAGTGATACTATACCAATCACAGCTAATTGTGATAGCATTGTTACAATAAATCTTAACATTAATAAAGTTAATACTACTGTCATTAATAATGAGACAAACCTAACTGCTATTGCAAAACCTGCTACCTTCCAATGGTTAAATTGTGACAGTAACTTTATTGTTATTAAAGGTGCAACTAGCTCCAATTTTATTCCTACAAAAAATGGAAACTATGCAGTTCAGGTAACACAAAATAACTGTAGGGATACTTCCAAATGTTATAATTTGACAAAAGTTGGGTTGGTAGAAAATATTTTTAGCAAGAACCTAACTATTTACCCAAATCCAACTAATGGAATTTTCACAATAGATTTCGGTCAAACATATCGAAAAGTCAACATTCGCTTAACCGACCTAACAGGCAAGGTAATCAAAGAAGAAACTGTGAGTCAAGCAAGCATCATTAACATGCAAACAGTCGAAGCTAAAGGGGTTTATTTTCTCCATATAAATGATGAAAATGGTAATACTGCTATAATAAAACTAATAAAACGGTAATTTCAGAAGTACTGAATCTTTGTTAATATCAATTAACAGAGATTTTTATTCAAAAGATTGTTTACCCCCCTCAAGCTTCACTTTGTACTTTCTTCTTTTTCTTCCACATACCCTGATTCAATAGTTCGACCAATAAAGAAAATAACAAAGAGAAGTAAATATAAGTTTTGGGAAAGTGAACGTGACATCCATCAAGAATCAATAACAGTTCCTATCATAAGTAAAAATGATGTTATCGATTTCTAAAATAATCTCTATAAATGTTAATATTAAGAGACTTGTCCAAGTTTCTGAGTGTAAAAACATTTCCAAACAACTTTAAATATGAGCAAATACATGCTTAATTAAGTATTTGTCTAAAAATAATTTACTTCGCAAATTGCTTATAATCAATATATTAAAACAAATTAATAAATATAACAGTACTATGTATTGCATATTACTATAATTTTACTATATCTTTGTCGAATAATTTATAACTGATTCAACACATGAAAAATAATATTGAAAATTACATCAGAAAGTCTTTCCTCTTTTTTGCAATGAGTAGCATGTTAATCTTAAATGCAACAAATACTGTTGCTGAAAAAGAAAAGTCAATTCAAGAATTGCTAGAGGATCAAAATCCAACTATAAGTTTTAGCTTTTCAAAAGACATCATCGATTTTTTTGATACCGATGTAGATTGGAAGAATAAAAAGAAACATATTGAAGGCGATTTTTCAAAAGCCGCTTTTTTTGCTTTTGATGAAAACTCTTCATTGAAGGACATTGACGATTTGTTCAAAAGCCAAAATTATAGCAAAATCAAAATCGAAGATGAAGAAAGTAACGATGGCGAAATCACCATTTATGTTAAAAGCAAAGGGAAAGATACAAAGGAAGCCCATTTTGTTATTCAAAATGAGGGTGATGTAGTTGTTTTCTCTCTTTATGGTAAGATGAGATTAAAAGAAAAGAATTAAGAAATGAAGATTGAAAATACAAAAGCGCAAATGCGCAAAGGAGTTCTTGAGTTTTGCATCCTTTCTATTTTGGAGACTAAGGAAGCCTATCCATCGGAAGTTATCCATCAATTAAAAGAAGGTAAGATGATTGTGGTTGAAGGTACACTTTACCCATTATTAACAAGATTAAAGAATGCCGGACTTTTAAAATATAGATGGGAGGAGTCTAAGTCAGGACCACCAAGGAAATATTACTCGCTTACTGAGATAGGAATTGAGTTTCTGAAAGAACTTGAAAAAACATGGAATGAGTTAATGCTCGCCGTCAATTTAACACGAAAAAAGAATTCAACTAAATAAACCAGTAGAAATGAATAAGACAGTTACAGCTAACATAAGTGGTATTATTTTTCACATTGAGCTTGATGCTTATGAAATGCTTAATCAATACCTAAACACGATTAGAAAGTATTTTCATGATTCAGATGGAAGCGATGAGATCATGGCAGACATTGAATCAAGAATTGCAGAATTGTTCAAAGAAGGCATGGAAGCTGGAAAAGAAGTAATTATCAAACAAAATATTCAAAAGGTCATTGAGATAATGGGTGAACCAGAGCAATACATGGATGAGGATGCTCAAGATAATTTTCAATCAACAGAAACTACCGGCTCAAATTTCAAGTCAAGGAAATTATTTAGAGACCCTGATGACAATGTGATTGGGGGAGTTTGTTCAGGCTTAAGTTATTATTTTGGTTTAGATAAAATATGGTTTAGAGCTGCATTTTTAATAGCATTCTTCGGATTCGGATTTGGATTTATATTTTACTTAATCCTTTGGATAATCATTCCTTCTCCCAAAACAACTGCTGAAAAATTAGAAATGAAAGGAGAACCTATTAATATTGAAAATATTGGTAACTCCATTAAGGATGAGTTTAAAGGTTTTAAAAAAAAAGTAAATGAGAAGGACACGAAAGCTTATGCGAGAAAAGCTGAAAATTCAATTTATCGCTTCTTTAACTTCTTGTCTAAAATTCTTTATTACATTTTTAAATTTATTTTAAAAATATTAGGTGTAGCCTTAGTTTTTGGAGGGGTTATAGCCTTAATCTCCATTTTAACTATTGCCTTTGGTGGACCATTTAATATTAATTTAAATAATGCCAATATAAATGGCAGTTGGAGTGCTGATTTTGCAGACATTTATTTTAGCTCACCTGGCTTATTCTACTTTGGTTTGGTTGGAGTGTTATTAGTAATCCTTATTCCAATTTTAGGATTACTATATGGTGGGCTTAAATTATTATTCAAAATACCATCTTCAAACAGAGCAGTTAGCATAAGTGCTGTTTCCTTATGGATTATTGGATTAATTTTAATCATAATTACTGTAGCAAGTACGGCATCAGAGTATTCTTCAAAACAAAACCTAACAGAAATAATTATTTTAGAAGAACTTACTTCAGATACTCTCTTATTGAGTTCGATGGAAGAAACCTACTCTGGAAACAGCATATTTGATGTTGAAATGTTTGTTGAGGGGGAACATATTTATTTAAATGCACTAAGTCTTGATGTAATTAAAAGCAAGGATGATAATATAAAACTGAAGCTTTCTAAATCAGCTAGTGGTTCAAACCGAAAAGAAGCGGGAAAGCGTGCTGAGACAATTGACTTTTCTTATGAATACATCGAAAACGAACTAAGCATTGGGCCACTGATTAATATACCCTATAAAACTAAATTCAGGAATCAAGACCTTAAAATTAGCCTGATGTTACCAGTTGGAAAAACCGTTTACTTAAACCTATCATCACGAGATTTAATCTATGATATTGATAATCTCAGCAACACTTACGATGGTAAAATGATTTCTCATCATTGGTTAATGACCGAAAAAGGATTAAGGTGCACTGATTGTGAGTGGATAGAAACTGAAAGTGTAGAAAATACTGAGCTTGAAGAAATTGTCGAATATGAAGTAGAAGAAACTTCAATAAATGAAACCCAATGAAAAAGCTTTATAAATACTTAATCGTTTTCTTAATTGCATTGACTAGCTTAACTACAATTAGTCTAGCTTATGCTTCTAAAGCAACACAATCGAATGATACACACTCTTTCAAGCTGCCATCTATTAAAACTCAAAACTATACCATGAGTTTTCAACTATTTAGATGGTAGACATCCCTTCTTTTCAATCCTCCAAATACAGTTAAACAAATAATTAGAGGGTTACATCCCGACTTTAATATAAAGTCGGGATTTTTTGGTGGAGTAAAGCGGAAACGAAAGTGTTTGGGTTAGGGAATTAAAATCTATAAAACTTATTGTCTAAAAATTATTTTAAAAAAAAAAAAGAGCACAGGCTTAGTGAGATTATCAATCAATAGATGAAAACCCATGGTGGTTTGGTTTAAAGCAGTGAGCTGCATTAACTCTTTACGCCAGTAGGTTAAACAACTTCAATCTCTATTATACAACTGATTTTAATTTGCTT
>CAYPJC010000100.1:0-4120 GCA_964410855.1 uncultured Flavobacteriales bacterium
ATAGAAAGGATTCGATATATAATGGGGTTCATGTTATTGTTAAAGACCAGTATTGCCATTTTGAAAAACCGATTGAAGGATCATGGCACTTACTTATTGAAGGGGAGAACAATGATTTTTCTGCGCAAAAAGTTCATATAATCTATAAAGCTGCATAAAAGCACTAGCTGGTTACTCCAAGTTTAATAATTTAAATTATAATCTCTTTAAAGAAGTTTTACAATTCGATTTGTTCATTCATCACTGTAAATTAAATGTTTTTGAAACAGTCCACTTTCCATTATTGAATCGAAGCAAAGAAATAGTTTCTAAGTCAAAAGCTTGCTGATACGATCTGCTTTTAAATTCTTGCCATGCTGTTTTGAAGTCGCGTTTTTTTAAATCTTTATTAGCAATAGTTATATGAGGAACGAAGTAATGCTTTTCGACCCGTTGCTTTATTAGTTTATAACTATTGAACGTTAACTTTATAGCTTTACATAAGCCTAATAATTTTTCATTTTTTGCAACATCTACGAAGATAGTTCTACTTTCAAAATGCTGAAAGCTATCAAGATGAATTCTTGTTTTCTGCATATTAGACTGAACAAGAAAGTTTGATAAACCCTTAATAAATGAGTTAAGTTTTTTTTCTTCACACTTAAAAGGAGGAATCACTGTAATGTGGGGTGGAGCTTTCTGAGCATGAATAGCAGCGTATTTTTCTTCAATTTCTTTCTGAATATTCAAAATTTCTTTTGAAATAATTTGAGGAGGTAGAATAGCCAATAACCATAACTCCATTGTTATTTAAAATTTCCCTCTATGCTAAAATAAAAACCGAACGATCCTTTCTGGGGAGACTTAAATTCCACTGTTGCATCCAATTGTTTTGACAACAAGTCTATTAAGATTAATCCAATCGAAGTAGTATTTTCATGATCAATTAATTCTGGATTTATTCCAACTCCATTGTCGTAATAAATAAATTTACGATTGCCTTCATCTTGAATAATGTTTACTTCAAGTATTTTATCTGCATTTGCATGCTTTAGGGAATTCGTAAATAATTCATTGAAGATCAAACCTAAAGGAATAGCTGAGTCTACACTAAGTAAAGTTGGTTTTAAATTTATTTCAACTTTTACTTCAGTTGCATGTGATTTGGTCAGTTCATCGGTAAAATCTTTTAAATAGTCTCTAAATTCCATTTTCTCCACCTGATCTGATTGGTATATTTTTCGGTGAACAAGAGCAATGGAAAAGATGCGATCTTGAGCCTTTTTGAAAACTTGAGCAGCTGAAGAATCAAGTTCGAGGGCGTTGAGTTGGAGGTTGAATAAACTACTTATCATCTGGAGGTTATTTTTTACCCGGTGGTGAAGCTCTTTTAGTAAGATCTCGTTTTTCTCGTTTGACTCTGAAATAATTAGATAGGATTTGTTTAATTCCTTATTTTTTTGGTTTAATTGTTCATTGGTTAAAGTAAGTGTTTTTCTATTTTTTCTTCTGTATAATAGAACGAGTATTAAGATTGTAATTAAAAATGATAATCCGGATATAATATAGAGTAACTCACGATTACTTCGTTGAAGTTGATCATGTATTTTTTTTGATTCACTGGTTTCATTGATGATTTCCATAAATTTGGCTATCTTCAATTCATCTTCATAGGTTTTGTGTGAGAGTAGCCTTTTTAAGCTATCATTAGAATGGAAATATCTCTTTAGAAGCCCTTGTAGCACTGGTTGATTCGATTCAACAGAATAAAGTGTTAAGAGTGATTCATAATTAGAAATTACTTGATATAGGTTATTTGTTTTAGTATAGCTATTTGTTTTTGTGTTGTATTGTAAGGCTTCGTTGAAATGAAATTTTGCCGAATCATATTGATTCAATTCAAAAAAGGCCTTTCCAACTATTGCATGAGCTTTTCCTAACCCAACTGAACTGTGTATTTCATTTAAGAGTTTAATTTCTTTTTTGCTGTAAAAAATGGTCGAATCATATTCTTTTTTTTCAAATAGGACGTTACCGTAATTTCCAAAAGAGAAGGCATGTAAAATGGGGTTAAACTTTCGGTATGAAATGTTTTGATTTAATTTAAAATAATACATTGACGAGTCATACTGCTTTAATCGCTTCAATACATAGCCATAATCATTTCGAGCACTATAAAGCTTGGAAGTGTCATTCTCTTTTCGGCTCAGTTGGATGACTTTCTGATAAATTTCTTTTGCTCTTTCTAGACTATCTATTTGCACTAAAATGCCTGCATAATGACTTAAGAAAAATGATTTTAATCGGTTTGATTCAATTTTTTGAATAAAATCAGGAAAAAGAATATTTAAATATGAATAGGCAATAAGTGGTGAGCCAACATAGTCTAATGAATTTGCTAGGAGTAACTCGATGTATTGTTTTTCACCTTCACTTCTATATTGCTCGAATTCTAATAGATATCGAAACTGCTTAATTGCAACTAATTGACTATCGTTATGTTGTGTTCTTCTTGCTCTGAAAAGTAATTTTTCAAATTCAGTTGCATTTTCAGGAATTATTACATTTCCTCGTGAATTTATTGAATCTTCTATGCTTTTAATGAGTTGATCGAGATTAAAGCGTAGCTCTGTTTGATTGTCTATTTTTTGATGCTTGGGTTTTTTCGGTGAAGTTTTACTTTTGGGCGCAGCAAATGAAGAAAGGAAAATTAGAAATGAAAAGGTAAGCAGAAGCTTAATACGACAACTGTTCATCTTTTTTAATTGATTTGAATTTTCATGCTTAGTTCTTGTAATATCCTAATTGCAAGATAACTAATATTCAATTAATCATATTGGGAATTATCCCTTTGTGATTTAATTCTTTTTCATAAAAATTAGGTCTTGCAAAACGTACCATTTATTTTGCTCTTTTACCAAAGTGAAATCGCTTACAAATTCTCCGGCATCTGAACTTGTTTTTACTTTGAAACGAGCAATATGGTCTTCCGTTATGTCTGAATTTAGTATTTCAACTGCTCTAGGTTTTCCACCAAAAACCTTTTTTTCAATTAGATCTAAGTAAGAATCTCGGCTTATTTCACTGACTTCATTTTTAGAGACATCTTTGAAAATTACACGATAATAGGTGTGAGTTAGCTCGTTCAATACCTTTACATTGCTTTCGTCACCAGCTTTTAAGTAGTTGATTAATACTTTTTGAGCTTCGCTAACTTCATTATTGTTCATTTCTTCTATTATTTTCATTTCATTTTTAGATTCACAACCGTAAGAGGCGAATGTTAATGCAAGGGAAGTAACAAGAATCACTGATTTTAAATTTACTTTTTTCATAATGTTTGATTTTAAATATATATTGGATTTATTGTTGCAATTTATTTAGATGGAATAACTATTCTGAAGTGTTTTCGCATTATAGAATGATGCTGAAAATCGTCAGAAACAGAATAGGCTAAAATGAGATAGAAAGGAACGTCAGATTCAATTCGAAAATCATTTTTATCATTTGTTTTTAATGGGATAGCAAAATGAAATTGACTGCTATTGTTTTTTTCTATTCCTTCTATCAACCGTATATTTTGTTCACCATTCAACTTGTTGTCTGAGGGATAATTTCTTTCACCAATATTCTTGCAATCAAGATATGTGGTGGTTGAATTTTTTACAGCAAAGAATTTTAAATCGGCTTTTTCAGTCGTATTTTCGGAATTAAATCCTACCATCGCCCAGCCTTTACTTGGGGCTGAAATAAAGCAAAACAGAGAGTCGCCGACATTTTTGTACTTAAATAAAAGGCCATTCGCTTCAATTTCGCTCTGAGCTTTTAGGCACAAAGGAAGTAGTATTAATGTGAATATAAACAACTTTAAAGTTGTCATGTTAATAATTGTTATAGTATTAATTGATATGACAATAAATAGATTAAAAAAAGAGCTTAAAAATTGCTTGTTATTTTTTTCATGAGGTCTTTAATTTGATTTTCTTCATTTTTCGTAATTCCTTCAAGAGCTCTATCTCGGATTTCTTGAACAACTGGAACCATTCTGTCAACCAACCTGCTTCCATCTACAGTTAAATGTATGTTAAAGGTTCTTCTATCAATTGCATTAGACTCCCTCTTTACAAGACTTTTCTTAACC
>CAYPJC010000100.1:4142-7472 GCA_964410855.1 uncultured Flavobacteriales bacterium
CCGTGTTAAAGCTGCTGGATCTTTGAAAGTCGAATCTGCAATTTCACGTTGGGTGCTGCCATCTGATTCTGCAATTCTCTTTAATATAACCCACTGGTCTTTGGTAACAGGGAATTTGTTTTTTTTAAACTCCGATAAAGTATATTCTTTTACGACTCTCATCATTTTTTCGATGTGGAAAAAGAAAATCTCATTTAAGCTTATGTCATTCATAACAATAATTGATATATCAACAAAAGTACACTAATTTTTTTAATACGGTCTTCTATTTTTGGAAGCATAACTCCTCCGACTTAAGCGATCAGCCATTACTTCTTCAAAAGCATACAAATTATTAGTCTTAATCCAACTCTCTACTGGATTGATTGGCTGCAACAATAGGTATATTGAAAAAGAACAGGCACTTTAAAACATAAAAAGCGGGTCACATCTGTAACCCGCTTTTTATTAAAAATGTTGTATTATTTAAACAATACCTTGAGCAATCATAGCGTCAGCTACTTTAACAAAACCCGCAATATTTGCACCTTTTACATAATCTACATACCCACTATCACTAGTTCCGTAATGAACACAAGCTTTATGAATATCAATCATTATGTCGTGTAGTTTTTGATCAACTTCTTCAGAAGTCCAAGAATATCGCAATGAGTTTTGACTCATCTCTAAACCTGAAGTTGCTACCCCGCCTGCATTAGAGGCTTTACCTGGTGAGAACAATATTTTCGCATTATGAAACTCTTCAATAGCTTCAGGCGTTGAAGGCATATTTGCTCCTTCAGCAACCAATTTCAATCCTTTGCTAATTAAATCTTTTGCATCAGCGCCATTTAATTCATTTTGAGTTGCGCAAGGTAAGGCAACATGAACATCGCTTTCAACACTCCATGGTTTCTTTCCTTCAAAAAACTGGACATCATCAAAATGATCTGCCATTTCTTTAATTCTTCCTCTTCTGCTGTTTTTTAAGTCTTTTAAGTAATCTAATTTATCAGACTGAATTCCATCTTTCACAAAAATATACCCTTTTGAATCCGAGGCAGTAACAACTTTTCCTCCTAAGTGAAGTATTTTTTCAATAGCATACTGAGCAACATTTCCCGAGCCTGATACTGCTACCGTTTTGCCTTTAATAGAATCATTAACATGCTTAAACATTTCTTCGGAAAAGTAAACAGTCCCATATCCAGTAGCTTCTGGGCGGATTAAACTGCCCCCAAAAGATATTCCCTTCCCAGTTAAAACGCCTGTAAATTCATTTCGTAACCTTTTATATTGACCAAACAGATATCCTATTTCTCGTCCGCCTACTCCAATATCACCTGCTGGAACATCTGTATCTGGCCCAATATGTCTTTGTAATTCAGTCATGAAACTTTGACAAAAACGCATTACTTCATTATCTGATTTTCCTTTTGGATCAAAATCTGCTCCACCTTTTCCTCCACCCATAGGTAAAGTAGTTAAGCTGTTTTTGAATACTTGCTCAAATGCTAAAAACTTTAATACACTCAAATTTACAGTTGGGTGGAAACGTAATCCTCCCTTATAAGGCCCTATAGCAGAATTCATTTGGATTCTGAATCCCCTATTAACTTGTGCTTTTCCTTTATCATCCATCCAAGGAATTCTAAATATGATAACACGTTCAGGCTCAACCATTCGCTCTAACAAATTGTCAACTTGGTAGACCTTGTTTTCTTCAATAAATGGAATTACAGCCTCTGCAACTTCATGAACAGCTTGAAGAAACTCAGGCTCATGTGCGTTTTTTTCTTTGACTTTATTTACGAAGTCATTGATTTTTTTATCAATGGCTTCGTTATCGCTTGTTTTTTTGGTACTCATTACTTTATCTAAATAAAAATGAATTTTTTTTCGCGAGACAAATGTAAATAAAATTGGATGGCAGCCAATATCTTTGGTTTAAAGAAGTTGATACATTTTTCCTGGCAAGGATTGAACAATTCCGCTAAACTCTAAATTTAAGAGGGCTGTTGTAGTTTTGCTGATAGATAAGTTAGCAAAAAGGCTTAGTTCATCAATGCTGACACTTTCCTTTTCCTTTAAAATATCAATGATTGTTTTTTCCTCTGGATTTAGATCTATGAAAAGCTGAACTTGTTTATTCTTTTTCGAATCAGACTTCTTTTCCCAACCCATAATATACTCTAAGTCTTTCCCAGACTCCAATAGCGCTGCCTTGTTTGATTTAATAAGGCGGTTACACCCCACAGATTGGCTATCGTCCACTCTTCCTGGAATAGCAAATACATCTCTATTATATCCATTGGCAAGATCAGCTGTTATTAATGAGCCGCCCTTTTCAGAAGATTCTATTACGACAACAGCATCAGCCATACCGGCAACAATTCTATTGCGTTCTGCAAAGTGCATGGGCATCATAACTGTTTTGCTTCTATAATCTGAAATTATTCCACCAAAATCTTGAAGTTTTTTAGCAGTATTACTGTGTGCTTTAGGATAAATTTTATTTAAACCACTAGCTAAAACCGCGAAAGATTGAAGGCCATTTTTTATAGCAGCTTTATGGGCGGTTATATCAATTCCGTAAGCTAATCCACTAATTATTGTTGGCTGGTGAATGGCAATTTCTTCGATCAGTTTTTCACAAAAAGCTTTTCCTTTTATCGTTGCATTTCTGGTTCCAACGATAGCAACCATTTTCCCAGCGTTTAAATCAACTTTCCCTTTAGTAAAAAGTAAAATAGGTCCGTCTTCACAATGCAATAAACGTTGAGGGTAGCTTTTATCCAAGTAATAATGCGCAATGATGCCATTTTTATTCATGAAAGCTACTTCTGCCTCAGCTTCATCAATTACCGCTGCTGATAAAATATTTTTTGCACCCTTTTCTCCTATGCCAGGGACTTTTATTAAGTGCTGTTTTTTTTCTTTGAAAACCGCTTCAGCCCCGCCGCAATAAGCAATTAGTTTTTTGGCACCAATATCTCCTATTCCGGGAATCATGGTCAAGGCCAATTTGTATTTTAATGAGGAGAATGACAAGCTAAAGTAGAATTATTTATATTCGTCAAAAGTATTCATTCATGAGCTCAATTGGAATAATTCCTGCACGATTTGCTTCTAGCCGTTTTCCTGGCAAACCACTGGTTGATATAAATGGCAAACCAATGATCCAGCGCGTTTACGAACAAGCAAAAAAATCAACTTCTTTGCAACACGTTGTTGTAGCAACGGATGATATACGAATTGCAGATGCTGTTCGTGATTTTGAAGGAGAAGTAATAATGACTTCTACTGAACATCAAAGTGGAACAGACCGATGTTTGGAAGCACTTCAAAAAC
>CAYPJC010000101.1:0-6202 GCA_964410855.1 uncultured Flavobacteriales bacterium
ACTGGCAGAACCTTCATCTGGATGATTTATTTTCACGGAAACATCATCAATAGTTAGATAAGTTGGAATAGGAGCTTTTAGTTCGTCCTTATTACAAGCAATATAACTGAAAAGAAAAAGCAAGATGATTAAAGGGTAGGATTGCTTCATAAAATAACTAAAACGACAAAAGGCAACGATAGAAAGATGCACTTATTGTTTAGACCGGTATATTTTCTTTGGTAAGATCTAGTTTTTCAATAATACGGTGTGCAATATCTAATGCATTATAGCCGTCATGAATAGTTACAGGTGGAGTCGTATTATTTATAATCGCATTAGCAAAAGCTTCTAATTCATCTTTAATAGCATTATTGTTTTTAATTTCAGGTTTTTCAAAATAGATTTGTTTTTGACCCTTACCTTCAGGAAGATCAATAGTTACTGATAATGGATCAGCCTCACCTTCAACTGATGAAAGCCGAACAACTTCGGTTTCTTTTTCCAAAAAGTCTATTGATAAGTAGGCATCCTTCTGAAATACCCTCGTTTTTCGCATGTTTTTCAATGAGATTCTACTTGCTGTTAGATTTGCCACACAACCATTGTCAAACTCAATTCTAGCATTCGTTATATCTGGAGTATCACTTACCACAGCAACTCCGCTAGCACTTATTCTTCTAACATTACTTTTTACGATACTTAGTACAATATCCAAGTCATGAATCATTAAATCCAAGACCACAGATACATCTGTTCCTCGTGGATTGAATTGAGCCAAACGGTGTGTTTCAATAAACATTGGATGTTTAATAAACGGCAAGCTTGCCGTAAATGCTGGATTAAAACGTTCTACATGACCAACCTGTACTTTAACGTCAGCTTCTTGAGCGAGGTCAATTAGCTTTCTCGCTTCCTCAACAGTATTGGTAATTGGTTTTTCTATAAAGATGTGTTTGGATTGCCTAATTGCTTTTATAGCACAATCATAATGAGAGAGAGTAGGAGTTACAATGTCCACTACTTCAACTGCTTCAATCAAAGCTTCTATTGAACTAAATGCTTTGGTTTTATATTCTTCAGATACTGCTTTGGCTGCCTCATCATTTGCATCATAAATTCCAACCAATTCAAAGGCCTCAATTTGTTGAATTAATTTGATGTGAATTTTACCGAGGTGGCCGGCACCTAAAACTCCAATTTTTAGCATGGTAATTTTTTTTCACAAAAGTAACAGATAAAGCAAGTTATTTATACCTAAGCTTGAATTGCTTTGTTAACAATGTGATTTTGAAAAACTAGCCATTCATTAGATTACAACTAGCCCATTTTGTGTGTTCATTTGTATCATGGGTCAAGATAATTATAAGCATAAGGGCTTAAGAAAGAAGTTGGTTGAAGAATTAGAGTCTAAGGGGATTGATAATCAATTTGTTCTGGAGGCAATTGATCGGGTTCCAAGGCACTTATTTATGGATAATGCCTTTATAAATTTTGCATATAAAGATCAAGCATTTCCCATTGGAGCAGATCAAACCATTTCTCAGCCGTTTACAGTTGCTTTTCAAACTCAACTGCTGAATTTAAAACCTGCTTTAAAAGTACTCGAAATAGGTACAGGGAGTGGTTATCAAAGTTGCGTATTAATGGAGATGGGAGTGAAGGTTTTTAGCATTGAAAGGCATCGATCGTTACATCAAAAGTCTAAACAACAATTAAATGATTTAGGTTATTTCCCAAAACTCTTTTTTGGGGATGGCTATAAAGGTCTTCCAACTTTTGCTCCTTTTGATCGGATTATTATTACAGCAGCAGCACCCTACGTACCAGAGGAATTAAAGAGCCAGCTTTCAATAGGGGGAATGATGATAATTCCATTAGGTGAAGGTGAGAAACAAAACATGCAACGCATTACTAAAATCAATGAAGCTGAATTTTCTGTGGAAACATTTGGTGATTTTAGCTTTGTGCCCATGTTAGAGAATAAATCTTTTGGAAGTTGAGCAATAAGTTTATTCTAATGCTGTTATTTGTGGAACAAAAAAAATAGTTATGAAATTTATTGGTCGAAATACTTTGTCAGTTCTAATGGTATTAATATCTATTTCTGCCTTCTCACAAGACAGTTCTAATACTTATAGCAGTAGTCCGTTATTTCCTAAGGCAGGGGATGTAGGAGTAAGTCTCGTATTTGATGGCCTGCTAGATAATCTTAGCTTAGGGTCTGTGACAAATGAAATAGGGCAAAATATATTATTTGTAAAATATTATTTAGAAGATGATTTGGTATTGAGACTGGGCTTTGGTGTAAGCGTCAATAGCTATAAAAGATCAACTGCAGATAGTATTGGTGTTTCATTAGTAGAAACAGATTCAAGCTTTAGCAATTATTTAATCAATATTTCAGGAGGAATTGAGAAACATCTTCGTCCCACCAAAAGATTAGACCCATTTATATTCTCTCAATTGGATATTACTTTTATTGGCAAAACGAATGGAGAAATTAATTCAAGACAAACATCTACCGCAGGGACTAATAAAATCAATCGAACGATAAAGCAAGATGGTGGCATTGGAATTGGTTTGCAAATAGGTGGTGGATTGAATTATTTTGTAGCTCAACGTTTTAGTATCGGAACTGAGTTAGCTTTAAGATTACTGTATGTAAAAGAAGGTGGGACAATTAGTGATAACACGATTTTTACATCTTCCAATGGAGTAACTACTTCAGATTTTAATACGAGAGAAGACCAAATTAACCTGATTGATTTAGGTGTTCAGCCAAATGCTCAATTGAATATATCCTATTTCTTTTAGCAACTGACTAGTTGGCTAGCGCCATAAAATAAGAACAACCAAATCAATCCTTTAAGTAGGAAAAATAGAAAACCAGCTATTCCGATTTGTTTAAACCATTTTTTACTTTTCTCTTTCAAGCTTTTCGAATTAGCTTTTCGAATAGACCTGAGTGATCCCTTTGCTTTAAAATTTTAAATAATTCAACAGTGGCTAAAGCATCACCGGTAGCACGATGACGATCGATAAAATCAATATTAAGAAAGTCACAAATTTTATCTAAGCCATGAGAAGGAGACTCGGGAATTATATTTTTACTTAATTCAAGCGTGCACAAGCGATCGCTTTTAAAGGAAATGCCAGAATCTTCTAATTCAGCCTTTATGAAGCTGTAATCAGCCTTTACGTTGTGAGCAACAAAGCAACTCTCACTTAATATTCGATTAACTTCATGTGCAATTTCGGAGAAGGGCGGGGCAGTAGAAGCCATTTTATTAGTAATGCCTGTTAATTTTTGAACATAATAGGGAATGTTCATTCCAGGATTTACCAATGAATTAAATTCTTGAACTATTTGTTCACCATCAAAACGATAAATTGCCACTTCAGTGATTTTACCATTTTTTGCGTTGCCGCCAGTTGCTTCAATATCTATTATAGAGTACAGAGATTCTAATTTTTTACAAACTTAAGCAAGTGAATAGGCTTGTTTTGTATCTGCTACAATAAATCTTATTTTTAAAAAAAAATAGATTATGCCAAGTAGAAGGAAATTAAAGAAACACGTAAAGATAGAAACAGATTTAATTATTGAAGATGCTTTCATTGAATCGATAAACGGTGACGAAAAAGAAGCAAAAAAGATGGATAGTATGATTGACGAAATAATTGATGACCGTTATGAAATGCTGAGTCGAATCTCAACTTATCCTATAAATGAAAGTCGAGCTAAAGTAAAAGAGCATTTTAATGCAATAAAACTGGATTTAACGACTAAAGTTGCAGATTATAGTAAGAAAATAGGAAGAGTAGGGTAAAGGCTAAATTGAATTACGAGATAATTCGGATTGGAGCAAGTTATTTGATGTCAATATGGGTAAAATTTTCTTAATCAAGTGATGATTTACGTTATTAAGCATTTACATTCTTAAATGGTTAGCATAAAGAATATAAATAAACATATATGAGTTATCTTCTGCATTTTTGCAGAAAAAAAGATGACAAAAGTAATTGTAGCTAAAGGAGATGGAATTGGTCCTGAAATTATGGATGCGACTATAAAGATTTTAAAAGCATCGGGTGCCAAAATTGAGTTTGATGAAATAGAGATTGGAGAGAAAGTTTATTTAAGTGGTAATACCGCGGGCATTCCTTCAGATGCATGGGATAAACTTAGGGAGACAAAATTATTTCTTAAAGCTCCAATTACAACTCCTCAAGGTGGAGGGTATAAGAGTTTAAACGTTACCATGCGAAAGTCAATGGGCTTGTATGCTAACGTTCGCCCTTGTAAAAGTTATCATCCATATATTACTACCAAACATCCTGATATGAACTTGGTCATCATTAGAGAAAATGAGGAAGATTTGTATGCTGGAATTGAGCATCAACAAACCGATGAGGTTGTTCAGTGTTTGAAGCTTATTAGTAGGCCGGGTTGTGAGAAAATTATCAAATACGCTTTTGAATATACTAAATCTGTTGGGCGCAAGAAAGTAACTTGTTTCTCAAAGGATAATATCATGAAACAAACGGATGGCTTGTTTCATAAGATATTTGATGAGGTTGCAAAAGATTATCCGGAAATAGAAAATGAACACTGGATTGTTGATATTGGAGCAGCAAAAATTGCTGATACTCCTGAGAGATTTGATGTCGTTGTAATGCAGAACCTATATGGAGATATTATCTCTGATGTTGCTGCTCAAATTGCTGGTTCTGTTGGATTAGCGGGTTCATCTAATATCGGTGAGGATTTCGCTATGTTTGAAGCTATTCATGGTTCCGCTCCTGACATTAGTGGGAAAAATATAGCAAACCCTTCTGGTTTAATAAATGGCGCAGTGATGATGCTTTTACACATTGGTGAATTGGAAGCTGCTAGTAAAATTCATACTGCTTTATTAAAAACAATCGAAGATGGGGTTCATACTGCGGATATTTTCAAAGAAAGCAGTAAAAAGTTAGTTGGGACCAAGGAATTTGCCGACACCATTATCGAGAATTTAGGCAAAAAGCCAGTTCATTTAGAAATTCAAGACTTTTCGAATTCCAAACCAATTAAATTGCCAGTTTATATAAGAAGGAAGCCAGCTGAGAAAACATTGCTTGGTGTTGACTTATTTGTAGATTGGGCTGGGCAAGAAGTGGAAAACTTGGCTGCAATATTGAAGGAAATAAACACAGAAACCCTTAAGCTTGAAATGATTACTAATCGGGGTATTAAGGTTTGGCCTAACGGTTTTAAAGAAACCTTTAAAACAGATCATTGGAGATGCAGATTTATTGATGAGAAAGGAGAATTAATTTTAAAAAAGGAAATTGTAAAATTAATGCAAAACGCGCTGGATAAAAATATAGATGCTATAAAAACAGAAAACCTGTATGCTTTTGATGATGTAAAGGGTTTTTCATTAGGACAAGGCCAGTAGTATTTGAGTAACTTTTATAAGTTGGCAAAAAGCACTTTATTCCATTCGGTTAAAGTGCTTTTTGCTTAAAAATTTTCAAACCATTCAAACTTTTTTTTGACTATTTGATTTTTTTCTAGAGTTAAATATTTAACGAATGCTTCAGCTACTGGTGAAAACTTTTTATTTTTTAACCAAATAAGGTTCCACTCGGTGATCAACGGAAGCTGTTGCATGGGAATTATAAATATCTCTTTGTTTCTTAGTTCGCTACCAATTCCAATCAAAGGCATTATAGAATAGCCTATTCCTGCAATTACAGCTTGTTTTACGGCTTCATTAGAGGTCAGTTCAAGCTTCTTTTTTACGGTTAAGTGGTTTTTGGAAATAAAGTCTTCCATAGCTTGTCGGGTGGCAGATCCTTCTTCTCGAAAAATCAAAGGAAGGTTTTCTAGTTGCCTGTTTTCAATAAATTCTTGACCTTTTGTTAATTGTTTATTGCCTACTAGAAATAGCTTGTTTTGAAGAAGTTCTATCCGCTCAACGTTTAACTTTTCTGGTAAAACAGACACCATAGCAAAGTCGATGGTGTTTTTCTCCAAATCATTGATCACTTTGGCTTTATTGGTAACATCAATAATAAGATCTACAGCCTTATTTTTTGATATAAAATCAGTGATGAAATAGGGGATGACATATTTTGCAGTGGAAACAATAGAAAATTTAAGCTGACCGCTAATGTGCCCTTTATAGGCCATTACCTTGTGTTTAATGTCATGTACTTCTGAGAGAATTTT
>CAYPJC010000101.1:6224-7444 GCA_964410855.1 uncultured Flavobacteriales bacterium
CAATTCCATTCCAAAGTCGGTGATGTATAATTTTCTGCCGATAACTTCTGTGAGCGGAATCTCAAATTGATTTTGTAAATTTTTCAATTGAATAGATACTGCTGGCTGGCTTAAGAATAATTCTTCGGCTGCTTTAGTAATACTCTTTTTTTCAACTATTTTTTGAAAAATACGAAGTTGGTGAAGGGTGTAGTTCATAACATTTGTTTATGTTATACATTGTAAATATAAATAAAACCTAATAAGAAACTCTTCTTTACTTTGCTAAAAATTGACAGCTATGGACAGTACAATCAAATTAATAGATGGAACTTATAAAGTTGAAGATGCTGGTGAAATATTACTAAGTGTATTAGGCGATAAAATTAGATTTCACAATATAAATAATTTAGGATCCAATGAAAGAGCCTGCCAAGACTCTTATAATTCAGACACTCGACTTAAGGAATTAAATGCTGATCGGGATTCGATTATTCAATTATTGAAGAAGTACAACGATAATGACAAGCAAATTAAAATCAGTTGTATAATAGAGATTGAAGTTGTTGAACCTACTGCCGTAAAGAGTTAATGCTTCACAAATCGTTCACAGTAAAAACCGCTCTCAGTTTTCACTTTTAAGATATAAATTCCAGTATTTAGAAAAGAAACATTGATTTCAACACTATTGTTATTCAAGTTTCTAGAATTGCTTTTTCGAAACATTTCTTTTCCTTCAATTGACCATATACTTATCTCACCAATATTTTTTTCTGATTGATTTAATTCAATAAACAAGCTATTTCTTGAAGGATTGGGATAAAGTTTTAATTTATTGTTATCTAAAACAGAAGCATTTAATCCAACTACACCGGGAATGGTATAACGGACAATAGATTTAAAAACAGGAAAAATAAGTTGATTTCTATCCAACTTGCTATTGTAAAACATATAAACGCCCAATGTTCCGCTGTTAATTGAATCATCCCAAATGGATCTCTTCCAAGTTTGTCCTCCATTAATTGTGTTATATAATAAATTTGGCCCTATAAAAACTATGTTGTTACTATCTAAATAAGAATTTTGAACTAATCCTCTTCTAGAAAATCCATTATCTTCTAATAAATTTACAGGAATGTTCCAAGTATCACCTAAATCTCTTGTTTCCATAATATGACTCAACGATTGATTGCCAACATTTGACGATACTTGCTTAGCACTTAATATTTTATTTTTATTTT
>CAYPJC010000102.1:0-4840 GCA_964410855.1 uncultured Flavobacteriales bacterium
TCCATTCATGGCTGCATTCAGGGCAAGCATAGGAGGCTTCACTCATAGAGTATCCATAAGGTGATTGGCAATTTGGGCATACTTTTAATTCGTCTGACATTTTATTGCTAAATCATGATGAAATCTAATAGTTTCTTGCTCCAAAAATCATACTCCCAACTCGAATCATGTTTGAACCTTCTTCGATAGCAATTTTATAATCGCCGCTCATACCCATGCTTAAGACTGTGAAAGAGTTATTTTCTCCAAAACGCCCCTTCTTTAATCGGTCAAATACAGCTTTTAAATAGGCAAATTCATTTCGAACTCTAGATTCATCATCTGTGAAAGTAGCCATGCCCATTAATCCAACAATTTTAATATTTTGAAAGCTTTCAAAAGTATTTGAAACCAATAAATTTTCTAATTCAACTTCATCTAGCCCAAACTTGGTGTCTTCTTTTGCAATGTGCATTTGCAGAAGCACCTTAATAATTCTTTCGTTTTGTTTTGCTCGTTTGTTGATTTCTTTTAGCAAGCTAAGCTTATCTACGGAGTGAATTAAACTAACAAAAGGCGCAATATATTTCACTTTATTGCTTTGCATGTGGCCTATCATGTGCCATTCAATATCGCTAGGCAATTCATCCGCTTTGGATGCCATTTCTTGAGCTTTGTTTTCACCAAAAATCCGCTGCCCTCCATCGTAGGCGTTTTGGATGTCACTGGAAGGTTTGGTTTTTGATACAGCAACTAAACTAATATTTTCACCCAGATCAGCTTTTATTCTATGAATGTTCTCAGTAATAGTCATCTCTATCAGTCTTCTTTAATGCTGTAAACAGTTAAACCACTTCTAAGTTTAGGCTCAATCCAAGTGCTTTTTGGGGGCATAATTTCACCTGCATCTGCAATTGCTTTTAGTTGATGCATAGTCACAGGGAAATGAGCAAAGGCAACTTTTGCTTTTCCTTGATCTACATCTTTTTTTAGAGCAGAAACACCTTCTAGGCCTCCTTTAAAATAAATGCGTTGATCAGTTCTTAGATCAGATATTCCTAAAATTGGACTTAATAAATGATTTGTTAAAATGGATACATCCAAGCTGTCAACGACTTCTTTTTCTTTAAAGAGGCCTTCTTTTGGTATTAAACAATACCATTTATGATCAATGTACATCCCAATTTCATGAACTTTTTTAGGTATGAATAATTCTTCATCAACAAATATTATTTCAAATTCCTTCCGAATGGCTTTCAATAAATTTTGAGTGCTCAAGTTTCCAATATCACTTACCAAGCGATTGAATTCAAAATTTTGCAAATCATTTTCAGGAATAAAGTATCCCATGAAGTAGTTGTACTTTTCTTTTCCTGTGTGGTTGGGGTTATTTTCTTTCAGTTCCTTACCCATTAATGCAGAAGAAGCAGAGCGGTGATGTCCATCTGCAATGTATATGGAATCAATCTCAGAAAAGGCAGTTTGTAACTGCTTTGCCATTGTTTCATCGTTGACCCTCCAAAATGTATGGCGAACCCGATTGGTAGTAGTAAAGTCATATTCTGGAGAGGCTAAAATACATGCCTGAGTAATTTGGTCTATAGTTCTGTGGTTGGGGTAAGTGAAACAAACCGGCTCCGCATTTATTTCAACTGTTTTTAAATAATCTTTAAAAATTTCTTCTCGATAGGCTATCGTTTCTTCATGTTTTTTTATTACTCGCTTGTAGTAATCATTAACTGAAGCACAAGCTATAATGCCTAAGTATGGATGCCCATCTTTTATTTGGCGATAAATGTAATAGCTAGCTACTTCATCTTGTTCTAAATTTTGTTGATCCACAAAATCATTAAACTTTTGCTTAATTTTTTCAAAACGCTCTACCGAATTGGACTTGCTTTTTACTTCACTATTGTATTCTGGATTCAAGATATGTAAAAAGGTAAATGGGTTCTCATCCAGTTTGTCAGTCAAGGCTTTTTTTGAATAAGTTATGTAGGATCGAGAGGCAACTAAGTGAACTTTATCTCTGCTCGGTCGAATAGCTCTAAAAGGAATTATATCTGCCAATGGCTTAAGTTTTATTTTGAGCTAAATTAGTAAGAATAAAAAAGCAGCCAACGTTGAATACAATTCAGTGTTGGCTGCTTTACTTATTTCGGAGTTTAAGCTTGTATTTTACTGTAGTAAGTAATAATGTTTTCAGCTAATTCGGTTCCTATTCTGTCTTGAGCTTCAGCTGTAGCAGCGCCAATATGTGGGCTTAAAGAAATCTTTGGGTGCGCCAATAAATCAGCTCTAGGGTTTGGTTCATTTTCAAATACATCCAAAGCAGCATGAGCTATTTTTCCAGAATCTAATGCTTCCATCAAGGCTGTTTCGTCTACAGTTCCACCTCTAGCGGCATTAAGTAATACACTTCCTGTTTTCATCATTTCTAGCTCTGACTTCCCTATTACAGGGCCATCTGCACTTGGAATGTGTAAACTCACAAAATCTGATTGTTTAAGAAGTTCTTCTTTGCTAATATTTTCAACATTCACATTTATTTTTTGGTTTCCTATGGAAAGTGCAATTGAAAATGGGCCATCATTCCTATCGTTCACAATCACATTCATGCCGCAGCCTAAAGCGTAGGAAGCTAAGGCTTGTCCAATTCTTCCAAAACCAATAATGCCCATCGTCTTTCCTCTTAATTCGATGCCTTTAGCGTATTTTTTCTTTAGAACTTTAAATTCACTAGCTCCTTTTGATGGCATTTCACGGTTGGAGTCATATAAAAAGCGAACAGCTCCAAATAAATGTCCCATAACTAATTCTGCCACAGATTGTGAAGAGGAAGCAGGTGTATTAAAAACTTCAATTCCCTTTTCTCTCGCATAAGCTACATCAATATTGTCCATTCCAACTCCACCACGGCCAATCATCTTTAAATTGGGACAATGGTCTATGATATCGGCTCTAACTTGAGTAGCTGATCGAACTAATATGACTTCATAAGCTTCAGCATTTATTGCATCTACTAACTTAGCTTGTTCTACAGTTTCTGTGATTACTGTAAAACCTTCTTTTTCTAAAGCAAGCTTTCCTGCAGCTGCTATCCCATCGTTTGCTAATACTTTCATGTTTATCTATTTCAGATTAACCTTTTTTGTTTTCTAATTCTTTCATAACATCTACCAAAACTTGAACACTCTCAAGGGGAAGGGCATTGTACATAGAAGCTCTATATCCTCCAACAGAACGGTGGCCTTTTATGCCGCTAATGTTAGCGTCATTCCATAATTGATCAAAATCTGCTTGCAAACCCTCATCAGTTAAGACAAAGGTCGCATTCATATTTGAGCGATCAGCTACATTAGTTACTCCTTTGAACAGAGCGTTTCTATCTATTTCATTATAAAGCAGATTGGCTTTGTCATCATTAACCTTCTCAATCCATTTTACACCACCATTTTTCTTTAACCATTCTAAAGTTAACATACTCACATATATAGGAAATACAGGAGGAGTGTTAAACATAGAATCTTTAGCAATATGTGTTTTAAAATCAAGCATGGTTGGGATGGTATTTCCAGTTTTTCCCAATACGCTTTCCTTTACTATATAAAGCGTAGTTCCAGCAGGACCCATATTTTTTTGGGCTCCAGCATAGATTAAATCAAAATCGGCTACATTAATTTCACGACTGAAGATGTCGGAAGACATGTCACATAACAATGGAATTCTGCTAGTTGGAAATTTTTTAAATTGAGTGCCAAAAATCGTATTGTTAGATGTCATGTGCAAGTAAGAGGCATCTGATGGAATTTGATAGCTACTAGGGATGTAGTTGAAATTTTTATCTTCGCTGCTAGCGATAACATCGATTTCTCCAATTAGCTTTGCTTCTTTAATTGCTTTTTTGGCCCAAGTTCCTGTATTTATGTATGCTGCTTTGCCTCCTTTTGGTAAAAAATTATAGGCTGCCTTCAAAAAACCTAAACTTGCGCCGCCTTGTAAAAAGAGTACTTGGTATCCTTCTGGGACATTTAAAAGTTCTTTTACTAAACTTTTTGCTTTTTCCATTACTTCAATGAAATCCTTGCTTCTGTGCGAAATTTCAAGAAGCGAAAGGTCAAGATTATTAAAGTTAATAATAGATTCAGAGGCTTTTTTTAAAACTTCCTGAGGCAAAATACAAGGGCCTGCACTATAATTGTGAACTTTGGTCATGAAATGATATTTTAATGGACTGTAAATTTGCGAATTTTATTGCAAATTTAGAAGTCTTTTATGTTTATAGAATGGCCGATTTCATTACAAAAACGTTATGTGAAGATTAATTTTTATAAAATGCGTGTTAACCACAAAATGTACTGAGAATAATAGTATATTTGCGCTCCAATTTTTTTTAGGTAAACGATAATGAGAAAAGATATTCATCCAGAGGATTACAGAACAGTTATTTTTAAAGACATGTCTAACGATTATGCCTTTATGACCAGATCAACTACTTCAACAAAAGACACCATTAAATGGGAAGATGGAAATGAGTATCCACTTATTAAAGTGGAGATATCACATAAATCTCATCCTTTTTACACAGGTAAGATGAAGCTGGTAGATACTGCAGGACGAATTGATAAGTTTAAAACGAGATACCAAAAATTCAGTAAGAAGACAGAAGAAGCTTCTGCTGATGAAACTCCTGCTGAAGAAAATTAGATAAAAACTAGATTTAGTTATATAAAAAAAGCCTCTCTGAATTTCAGAGAGGCTTTTTTGTTGACTATTTATTATTGCATGCGCTGAGGTGGATTCTTTTTGATTGTTCAACAAAAGACCTAATTAACTTAAGAAAGTAAAACGCACCAGGCTG
>CAYPJC010000102.1:4851-7430 GCA_964410855.1 uncultured Flavobacteriales bacterium
ATTTTAGCATTATCTAAAAGTTTTTTTGCCATTTTTTGTTTTTCATCCCAACTCTCAGGTATTGTATTAGAGCTTGCAAATAATTTAACTAGCTGTTGGTCAGGTAGCCCTTCTATATTGCCTAGCATTCCTAAATCATTTCCGCTTAGGATGTTGCTCAGTCTTATTTTCTCTGGAAGTTGATCTACTCCTATTCCAAGGTTTCTAACAGGCTTTGGAACTTCAAAAAGAGCGTCGCCATTAGCTCTAACGTAAAAATCGCCTCCCATTCTTCCAACTAAGTCAATCTTTGTTTGATCAATGGTGCCTTCTTCGTTTAAAATTGAATCATCAATGTGAATAAGAACTACTTCGCTAATCACTAAATTTCCTGATCCGCCTTCATTTCCTAATTCAATCACTTCACGAACCTTGCATTCTAATTGAACGGGCGATTCTTTAACTCGAAATGGTTTTACTATTTCTGAAGCAATAGGGGTGAGGCCGGCTTTAATAAATTCATCTACTTCACTACCATAAGAAGTGCTTGAAAGAGACATCTGTTGAACGATATCAAAAGTTACAACATTAATAACGACCTCCATAGTGTCTTTAATGTTATGATAAGTGTCTTTCTGGGTATTCGTTCTGCCACTTTTTGCAGGCGAGAAAATGGCAATAGGAGGGTTTGCGCTGAAAATATTAAAGAAACTGAAAGGACTTAGATTTCTTTCTCCCTTACTATTAATTGTTGAGGCAAATGCAATGGGTCTGGGTCCAACCGAACCAAGAAGGTAGTTGTGTAACTTGCCCATTGATACTTCTTTTGGATTAATTTTCATGTCAAATAAATTTAAATAGCTATAGTTTCAATCGTCTTGCAATTTATTGCAAATCAACAACAAAAAACAAATGTATTGAATAGTAATTCCAATTTCACTCAACTTTAATAAAATCAATTAATTCATTACTTTTGCACTCCCATTTTTTGTGGGCAAGGTTCTTTTTATCTTGTAATGCGGATGTGGTGAAATTGGTAGACACGCTAGACTTAGGATCTAGTGCTTCACGGCTTGTGGGTTCGAGTCCCTCCATCCGCACCATTTGAATGGCGTAAGGCTTCTGTTTTACGCCATTTTTTTATCAAATAATATTCGGCTAAAATGGAATTTGCAATTATAAATTCACCAAAAAATAGCCAATAAATTAATTTAAAGAATTAGCACATGGAAGTAGCTAGAAGAGATATTGACAAGCTAAACGCAGAGATTACAATTACTATTAAAGAAGAAGACTACAAGGCTCAAGTTAAGCAATCATTGAATAAATACCGACAAAAAGTTAATATGCCTGGCTTTAGAAAAGGCATGGTGCCAATGGGTATGGTTAAGAAAATGGTTGGAACTAATATTTTAGTTGAAGAGATTAATCGAATCTTATCTGAAAACCTAAATAAATATATCGGAGAAAATAAACTGGATATTTTAGGTAATCCTCTTCCCAAAGAAGCTGATGAAAAAAATATCGACTGGGAAAATCAAAAAGAATTTGATTTCACCTATGAGTTAGGCTTGGCTCCTGAAGTTAAAGTTAATTTAACCGAAAAAGACAAGTTTGATCATTACAAGGTGAAGGTTTCAGACAAAATGGTTGAAGAGCAAGTTTTAGAAATTGCAAAGCGATACGGAAAAATGATGGATGCCGACCTATCTAAAGAAGAGGATATGCTTTACGGTAAGTTTGAAGAGTTGGAGAAAGGTTCGGTGAAAGTAGAAGGAATAACGAATGGGACAGTATTGAACATTAGAACAATAACTAAATCAAAAGATCAGAAAAAATTTATAGGTCTAAAGCCTGGAGAAATTGTAAAGTTCAAACCTCAAGCGATTGCGGAACCAAAATATGTGGCAGCTTGGCTTGGGATAGAAGAGCAATATATTAAAGGCCAGAAATCTGAGTTTCAATTTACGGTGGAGAAGATTAACCGCATTGAACCAGCAGATCTAAATCAAGATTTTTTTGACAAGATTTATGGAAAAGATCAAGTAAAGTCAAAAGATGAAATGGCTGCAAGATTAAGGGAAGAGATGGAACGCAGCTTTGAGCAAAATACAGAGCAATTTTTAGAACGAGAAGTTCAAGATTATTTGTTGAAGAAAGCAAAGCTCAACTTGCCCAATGAGTTTATGAAAAAATGGCTAAAGATGGCCAATGAAAAACCTGTTACTGCTGAACAGATTGAAGAAGAATATGATCAATATGCTCATGGATTAAAGTGGCAACTCATAGAAAGTAAATTGATTAAAGATCATGGTATTAAAGTCACTAAAGATGAGGTCGTAGCGCATACCAAAAACTTGGTTAAGCAACAACTATCAGGTATGGGACAAAATATGATGGATGAAGAAGGCTTGGAGGATACTGCAAAAAGAGTCCTAGAAAACCAAGATGAATCTCGGAAGCTATATGAGCAACTTTATCAAGTTAAATTGAGGAGTTTTTACAAAGAAACGGTTAAGTTGAAAGAGCGTGAAATTAGCTATGACGATTTCGTTAAATTAGCTGAGAAAAAGAAAACTAAATAATAAATTTGAAAATTG